>DATLYF010000124.1:0-11709 GCA_035575095.1 Candidatus Competibacteraceae bacterium | reverse complement strand
CGGCGTAGGGCGCAGGCCACACCAGCGGCCAGTAGGCGGTGGACAGGGCCAGGCGCAAGCGGTGCCCGGCGGGGAAGGCATGGGCGCAGTCGTTGAGGCGGAACACCGCGCGGTAGCGCCGCCCCGGCTCCAGGGCAGTGGGGTCGGCGTGGCTGTCGCGATGAGTGAGGTTAAACACGCCGTAGCTGACCCGGGCCGAGGCGCCGTCGGCGGCCACATCGCACAGGCGCACGGCGAGCTGCGCCAGCGGCGCGTCGGCGGCGAACTCCAGGACGAGCTCGGGGGCGCCGAGGATCTCCAGGCGCTCGGCCAGCGGCGCGCTGTCGAACACCAGGGAATAGCCATCGTCCATGCGCTGGTCGCCGGGCAGTTCGCTGGGCACGCCGGTGCCCATCCATTCGCCCACGGCAGCGCCGGTGTGCTGCGGGGAGCGGATGGTGAGCGCCTGTTCCGCGCCCGGCTGCGCCGCCAGAGCGGCGGCGTTCAGGTACAGTTCGCGGGTTTCGATGTGCGGGCTGGGCCAGCACGGCTCGGCCACCCAGCGCCCCGGCGTCTCGGCACGCCAGCCGCTGGGCGCGGCATAGTCCTCCAGCCAGACCCGCAGCATGGGCTCGGCCATGATGCCGGTGTCGAGACCCTTGAGCCAGTGATCCCACCAGCGCAGCGCCTCCTGCAAAAAGCCGATGGCCGGCCCCGGCGCACCGTCCTGGGGGTAGATGTGGGCCCAGGGGCCGATCAGCCCCTTGCGTGGCACGCCGAGGCCGGCCAGCAGGCGTGGGATGGCGTTGCTGTAGCTGTCGGTCCAGCCGCCCACGGCGTAGACCGGGCACTGGATGGCGTTCCAGTCCTCGCACACCGAGCCGTGCTTCCAGTAATCGTCGCGGCGCTGGTGGGCGAGCCACAGGGCCGGAAAGAAGGGCAGCCGCTCCAGCCGTTCTTGCCACTGGCCGCGCCAGCTCTCCCCGACCAGCAGCGGGTCGGCCGGCCGCGCCTGGTAGGCGAGCATGATGCTGCCCCACCACAGATTGTCGTTGAGCAGGCAGCCGCCCATGTAGTGGATGTCGTCGGCGTAGCGGTCATCGGTCGAGCAGACGGTGATGATGGCCTTGAGCGCCGGCGGCCGGCGCGCCGCCACCTGCAACGCATTGAAGCCACCCCAGGACTTGCCCATCATGCCCACCGCCCCGCTGCACCAGGGCTGGCGTGCGAGCCAGGCGATCACCTCCAGGGCGTCGTCCTGCTCCTGCTTCAGATACTCATCCGCAAGCAGTCCGTCGGACTCGCCGGAACCGCGCAGATCGACGCGGATGGCGGCGTAGCCGTGGCCAGCGAACCAGTGGTGCATGGGCTCGTCGCGGGCACGGGTGCCGTCGCGCTTGCGGTAGGGGATGTACTCCAGGATGGCCGGCACCGGGTGCTGCTCGGCATCCTCCGGCAGCCACAGCCGGGCAGCCAGGCGGCAGCCGTCAGACAGCGGTATCCACAGATGCTCGATGACGCGGACGGAATGGGGGAAGTCGGTGCGGACGGTCATGGATTTTCCTTGTTCTGCAAGCGGTCGCGGGAATGCGCGCTCAGCCACTCTCCGCCATCAGCGCCTGCCCCCCGCCGCGCCGCGCCAGCACCTGATCGAGCCAGTCGCGACGCATCTCCGGCACCGAGGACAGCAGCTTCTCGGTATAGGGATGGAAGGGCGGAGCGAACACCTGGGGGGTCGGGCCCTCGGCCACCAGCTCGCCACGCAGCATCACCGCGGTGCGGTGCGCGATGCGCTTGACCGTGCCCAGATCGTGGGTGATGAACACGTAGGCCAGCCCCAGTTCCTCCTGCAAGCGCCGGAGCAGCCTGAGGATCTCTTCGGCCACCAGCGGGTCGAGAGCCGAGGTGACCTCGTCGCAGATCACCAGATCCGGTTCGGCGGCCAGCGCCCGGGCAATGCACACGCGCTGCTTCTGGCCGCCGGAGAGCTGGGGCGGATAGCGCTCGATGAAATCCGCCGGCAGACCGGTCAGACGCAACAGCTCCAGCACCCGTGCCCTCACCTCTTCGCGGGAGCGGCCGAAGTAGAACGCCACCGGACGGCCGATGATCTCGAGCAGGGTCTGGCGCGGGTTGAGGGCTACGTCGGGTAACTGGTAGATGAGCTGGATGCGGCGCAGCTGCTCGCGACTACGCTGGGCCAGGGCCGCCGGCAGCAGCTCGCTCTGGAAGCGGATCTCGCCGGCCTTGCGCGGCAGCAGGCCGACGATGACCCGCGCCAGGGTGCTCTTGCCGCTTCCCGACTCGCCCACCACCGCCACCGTTTCGCCGCGGTAGACCTCCAGGTCGACGCCGCGGATCACCTCCACCGGACCATAGGCGGCGCGTATCCCGGCCAGCGTCAGCAGCGGTCGGGCCCCGCTGCGCGGCGGCGCCTCGGCCCACTGCCCGGCGCCGGCGCGCTCGGCGACCAGCCGCTGGGTGTAGTCCATGCGCGGCCGTTCGAGGATCTGCCCGGCCTCCCCCGCCTCCACCAGCTTGCCGTGGCGCAGCACCATGATGCGCTGGGCGACCTGGGCCACCACTGCCAGGTCGTGGCTGATGTACAGGGCCGCGGTGCGGTAGTCGCGGATCAGCTTGCGCAGCAGCGCCAGCACCTCGATCTGGGTGGTCACGTCCAGCGCCGTGGTCGGCTCATCCAGCACCAGGATGTCCGGCTTGCAGGACATGGCCATGGCCGCCATGGCGCGCTGCAACTGGCCGCCGGACACCTGATGCGGGTAGCGCTCGCCGAAGGTCCGCGGCGACGGCAGGTCGAGGGCGGTGAACAGCTCCACCGCCCAGGCCCGCGCCTCCTCCTTGCTCATCAGACCGTGGTAGAGCGGCCCCTCGCACACCTGGTCGTAGAGGGTCAGCGCCGGGTTGAAGGCCGCCGCCGCGCTCTGGGCGATGTAAGCAATGCGCCGCCCGCGCAGGTCGCGGCGGCCGGCAGCACCGAGGGTGCGCACGTCGATGCCGTCGATGAGAACACGCCCGCCGCTGATACGACAGCCCGGACGAGCATAGCTCATCGCCGCCAGGCCGATGGTCGACTTGCCGGCGCCGGACTCGCCGATCAGCCCCAACACCTCGCCGCGCCTGAGCTCCAGATCCACCCCGTCCACCAGCACGTTGCCGTTGGCCGCCTCGATGCGCAGTTTTTCGATGCGCAGGATTTCGTCTTGGGTGTTCATCTTTAGAACTCCACCTGCGCGCCCTGGGGCCGGGCGTGCACCGACAGCAGCCAGTCCACCACCAGATTGACGCCCACCGTGAGCAGTGCGATGGCGGCGGCCGGAAACAGCGGGGCGATGCCGCCGAAGTTGATGGCCTGGGCATTGTCGCGCACCATGCCGCCCCAGTCGGCGTAGGGGGGCTGGATGCCCAGACCGAGGAAGCTGAGCGCGGCGATGAACAAAAAGGTAAAGCAGAAGCGCAGGCCGAATTCCGCCACCAGCGGCGGCACGGCGTTGGGCAGCACCTCGCGGCGCATGATCCACCACAGCCCCTCGCCGCGCAGCCGCGCCACCTCAACGAAATCCTGCACCACGATGTTCATGGCCACGGCGCGGCTTAGGCGGAATACCCGGGTGGAGTCGAGCACGGCGATGGTGCCGATGAGCACCGGGATGGAAGTGCCCAACACCGAGAGGATGAGCAGGGCAAAGATCAGCACCGGGATGGCCATGAGCGTGTCGACGATGCGCGACAGCACCATGTCCACCGTGCGACCCAACACCGCCGCGGCGAAACCGCCGAGGATGCCGAGGGCGAAGGACAGCACGGTAATGAGCAGCGCAATGCCGATAGTGGTGCGGGCACCGTAGAGGATGCGCGAGAGCATGTCGCGGCCCAGGCTGTCGGTGCCCAGCCAGAACTGGGCACTCGGCTCGGCCCAGACATCGCCCACCAGCTCGGCCTCGCCGTAAGGGGCGAGCCAGGGCGCGAACAGGGCGCCGCCGAGGTTGAGGACGATGATGAGAAGCCCGATGCGGGCACTCCAGGGCATGGAGGAAACGAGCCGCATGCCGCTCACCTCGGAAAGCGTAGCCGGGGGTTGCTGACGATGGCCAGCAGGTCGGCCAGGGTGTTGAGGGCAACGAAGGTGCCGGCGAACAGCAGGCCGCAGGCCTGCACCACCGGCAGGTCGCGCTTGGCCACGGCATCGACCATGAGCTGCCCCACCCCGGGGTAGACGAACACCACCTCGACCACGATCACCCCCACCACCAGATAGGCCAGATTGAGTGCGACCACGTTGATGATGGGCGCCAGCGCATTGGGCAGGGCGTGGCGCACCACGATGCGCCAACGCGGCAACCCCTTGAGGTAGGCCATCTCGATGTAGGGACTGGCCATCAGCGCGATCACCGAGGCGCGGGTCATGCGCATCATGTGCGCCACCACTACCAGCACCAGGGTCAGCGCCGGCAGGGTGGTAGCGTAGATGCGCTCGCCCAAGTCCATGCCGGCATGCACTGAGGCGAGACTCGGCAGCCAGCCGAGCTGCACCGCAAAGACGATGATCAGCACATAGCCGATGAAGAACTCCGGCACCGAGATGCTGATCAGGGTGAGCACGTTAATGGCGCGATCGAACAGGCTGTTCTCGTGGATGGCGCTGAGCACACCGAGCAGGAGCGACAGCGGCACCGCCACCAGCGCCGCATAGCCGGCGAGGAACAGGGTATTGCCCAGGCGCGGGGCGATTTCCTCGGCGATGTCGCGGCCGTTGGCGAGCGACACGCCGAGCTCGCCCTGCAGTACCCCGGTTAGCCACTCCCAGTAGCGCACCGGCGCCGGCCGGTCCAGCCCCAGGGAAGCGCGGATCGCCGCCACCGTCTCCGGGGTGGCGGACTGGCCGAGAATGGCGGTGGCCACGTCGCCGGGCAGGATCTCGGTGCCGGCGAAGATCAGCACCGAAACTGCCAGCAGAGTGAGCAGCCCCAGCCCCGCGCGTTGCGCGATCAAGCGCAGCAGCACAGCTCCCCCCTCAGGCTTCCAGCCAGACCTTCTCGCCGATGCGCTGGCCCATGAAGTCGAACATGGGGTGCGGCCCCATGCCCTTGACCTTGACGCTGCCGGCCTCCAGATAGTCGATGAACATGGGGATGATGGCGCCGCCGTCGTCGTGGATCATCTTCTGCAGCTCCCAGTACATCTGCTTGCGCTTGGCCTGGTCCAGCTCGGCGCGGGCCTGGATCAGCAGCTTGTCGAAGTCCTCCCGCTTCCAGAAGGTATCGTTCCACTTGGCGTCGGACTTGTAGGCGATCGACAGCATCTGGTCGGCGGTGGGCCGGCCGCCCCAGTAGGACATGGAGAACGGCGCCTTCATCCACACGTTGTCCCAATAGCCGTCAGAGGGCTCGCGCTTGACGTCGATGGTGATGCCGGCCTTGCTGGCTGCGGCCTGGTACAGCACGGCGGTGTCGACGGCGCCGGTGAAGGCAGCCTCAGAGGTGGACAGCGTCACCCGCAGGCTGTCCAGGCCGGCCTGCTTGAGGTAGAACCTGGCCTTGTCCGGGTCGTAGGGGCGCTGCGGCAGCTCGCTGTTGTAGAACGGACTGGTGCGCGGGATGGGATGGTCGTTGCCGATCACGCCGTAGCCGCGCAGCACGGTGTCGATGATCTTCTGCCGGTCGATGGCGTGCTTGAGCGCCAAGCGCACGTTGTTGTCCTTGAACGGGTCCATTTGGGTGTGCATCGGCAGCACGGCATGCTGGCCGGCGGAGTTGCGGATCACCTGGATGTTCTTGTTCTTCTTCAGCAGATCCACGGTCTTGCCGTCGAGGCGGTTGATCACGTGCACCTGACCGGAGATCAGGGCGTTGGTGCGCGCCGCCACGTCGTTGATGACCAGAGTCTCGATGCCGTCCACATGGGCGCGGTTCGGCTTCCAGTAGTTAGGGTTGCGCTTGGTCAGCGCCCGCACTCCCGGCTCGAAGGCCTCCAGGATATAGCCGCCAGTGCCGATGGGCTTGGCCCAGTCCTTGAAGCCGTTGGGCACCACCATCAGATGGTAGTCGCTGAGCAGGTAGGGCAGGTCGGCGTTGCCGTTGGCCAGGACGATGCTGATCTGATGAGGGCCGATTTTCTTGACCTCGGTGATGTCGGCGAGCACCGCCTTGGCTGCCGACTTGGTCTCGCCCCGATGCAGGTTGATGGAGTAGATGATGTCGTCGACATCGAGCGTCTTGCCGTTGTGGAACTGCACGCCCTGGCGCACGTTGAACACCCATTCGGCGGCGCCGGGCTTGGCCTCCCAGCTCTCCAGCAGCTCGGGCGTGGCCTGGTTGTTCTCGTCGATCTCTACCAGGCCGTTCATGATCTGGTAGCCGATGTTGGTCGGCACCCAGTCGGTGAAGGTAGTGGGGTCGAGGCTGTCGGAGGTGGCGCCACCCGACATGCCGATCTTCAGCATCCCGCCCTTGCGCGGCGTGGCGGTCTGGGCCAGGGCCGCCGGACCGCCCAGCAGGGTCGGCGCGAGGCTGGCCGACAGGCCCAGCGCCGCGGCCCGGAACAGGAACTCGCGGCGCGTCAGCCGGCCATCGCGCAGGGCCTGGGTCAGCTCATGCAACTGTTTCATCTCGAAATCCTCCGCGGTTGGTCGTTATCGGTTTTGTTGTGGATAGCTTCTGCCCACCCCTCCTGGAACGGCGGCTCGACGCTCGCTGTCGATGCCGAGTCTGATTTCACTGTAGTGCATGGCACGCCACAGGAAATCATCGCCCCTGGCACGACGCCGGCAATGCGGGGCGAGGGTACGGAGCGTGGCCATGAGCACGTGGGAATCCGGGCAGCCGCCGTTCCTTGCGCGGCGGCGGCATTCAGCGACGATGACAGAGCACCGTACACGCCTGCCGGCAGGCGTCACATGTCCGCAACAGACCTTTTCTTGCCCAAATCCGACATGGCGCAGTGGCGTCGCTACTGCCCGCTCATCACCAGCGCCTCGCCGCGGTCCTGAGCGGCCAGCATCTCGGCCAGGTCGGCGACGATGCGGATGCTCTCCTGCTGCAACACGTCGGGCAGCCCCTTGTCATCCTCACTGCGCGCCTGGTCGGGCTTGAGGGGCGGCAGGCCGAGGGCGGTGCGCAGCTCGTTCTGTCGCATCAACAGTTCCGCCTCCTGGCGATCGCGCTCGCTGCGGCGGCGGCTCTCCAGCAGCGATACCTTGGTCTGGCGCCGCACCTGCTCGGCCAGCTCGATGGTCCGGCGCAGGGCCACCAAGGCTGGCTCGCCGTCCATGCGCTGCTGGTGGAGCTTGTTCAGCTCCGGCACCAGGCTGCGCAGGCGCTGGCTACCACGGTAAGGCGCCGGGGCGATCTCGTCCCAGGGCAGGGCCTGGGGCTGGGCGCTCTCCCCCACTTCTTCGGCATCGTAGGCCGAAGGCAGCGAAATGTCAGGCATCACGCCCTTGTGCTGGGTACTGCTGCCGTTGACCCGGTAGAACTTGGCCACGGTCAGCTTGAGCTGTCCCGCCGGCGGATCGTTGCGCGGCATGAAGCGGCCCAGATCGATGAGAGTCTGCACCGTGCCCTTGCCGAAGGTAGGATCGCCGATCAGCAGGCCGCGGCCGTAGTCCTGGATGGCACCGGCGAAGATCTCCGAGGCCGAAGCGCTGTAGCGATCGAGCAGCACCCCCAGCGGCCCGTCGTAGAGCAGGCTGGGGTCGGGATCCTGCTCCACCTCCACCTCGCCGCGCGAATTGCGCACCTGTACCACTGGGCCTTCCTGGATGAACAAGCCGGTCAGCTCCACTGCCTCAGCGAGCGAACCGCCACCGTTCTGGCGCAGGTCGATGAGCAGGCCGTCGATCTTCTCGCGGTTGAGCTGCTCCAGCAGCCGGCGCACGTCACGGGTGGTGCTGCGGTAGTCAGCGTCGCCGCGCTGGGCGGCGGCGAAGTCGCTGTAGAAAGTGGGGATGGTGATGACGCCGATGCGGTAGCTGCGGCCGTTGGCCTGCAGGGTCTTGATCTCGCTCTGCGCCGCTTTCTTGTCCAGCTTGACGGTATCGCGCACCAGGCGCACGGTCTTGGTGATACCGCTGGCACGGCCGCCCTCGGGGATGAGCTGTAACCGCACCACCGAGCCGCGCTGACCGCGGATCAGGTCGACCACATCATCCAGCCGCCAGCCGACCACGTCCACCATCGGCCCGTCGTCGCCCTGGGCCACGCCGATGATGTTGTCGCCGGGCTTGATCTGCTTGCTCAGGTCGGCCGGACCGCCGGGCACCAGCTCCAGCACCTTGATCTCCTCCTCCTCCATGCGCAGCACAGTGCCGATCCCTTCCAGGGAGAGGCGCATCTCGATATTGAAGTTCTCGCTGGCGCGCGGCGAGAAGTAGGCGGTGTGCGGGTCGAAGCTGCGCGCCACCGCGTTCATGTAAGTCTGGAACACGTCCTCGCTGTTGGACTGCAGGGTGCGCTTGAGTCTCGACTCGTAGCGACTCTGCAGAGTCTTGCGCGCCTCGGGCTCCTTCTGTCCCACCAGCATCAGCGCCAGCAGCTCGTTCTTCAGCCGCTTGCGCCAGATTTCGTCCAGCTCCGCGCTGCTGGCCGCCCAAGGCGCGTTCTTGCGCTCCAGCTCCAGCTCCTCGTCGCGGCCGAAGTCAAAGGGCTTCTGCAGCTGCTTGCTCACCCAGGCAGTGCGCTCGGCCAGGCGCTGCTGATAGAGATTGAAGATCTCGTAGGCCGGTCGCAGATCACCGCCCTGCAGGGCGTCGTCTAGGGCGATGCGGTACTTGCGTTCGAAGCCCTGCACGTCGCTGCGCAAAAAGTACAGCCGGTTGAAGTCCAAGGCCTCCAGGTAGGCGCCGAGAATGATCGTCGAGAGCTTGTCGTCCAGCTTGGCCTGGCGGTAATGGTAGTGGCTGAGCAGGCCGGCGATGGCCTGATCCAGGGTTTTGTGCTTGGCCTGCGGCGCCAGAATCGCCGGAACCACTGAACCGGGCTGCGCTGCCAGCACGCCGGTGCTCGCTGCCAGCAGGGCCGCCAGCAGCAGACTGAGGGAGAGTTCACGGAATCTCATGGGGCTGGGCTCGCAGTGCTCACTTCAAACAACAGGTTAGCGCAGTCCGGGCGGCTGGTCTCAGGAGGGATGGACCAGGACGATGTCGGTAGCCACCGGCTGCTTGCCGTTGGGCTCGGCCAGGGTGAATTCGAAGATGTGGTTGCGTGACGGCAGCCGCATCACGTTGAAATTGTCCGGCAGGCTGGAATCGTGGAAGAAGGCGGTGCGGTAGGGCGAGTCGGGATCGCGCGAATCGGTCTTCCACAGATAGGGCGAGAGCTTCACCAGGAAGCGCATGAAGCCGTAGTTCTTGTTGTCGTCGTGGTGATAGCAATAGCCGCGCACCCGCGAGCCGAGCTCGCCCCAGACCGGGGAGTTGTAGTCGTCGCCGCGGGTTGGCAGCAGTCCCGGCACCAGATAGCCGGAAAGGTACAGATCGGCCTCGCGGCGCAGTTCCTCGGAAACGTTGTCGAAGGCCAGCACCTCCACCCGGCAGCCTTTGTTCTGCAGCGCCCGCACCACTTGCACGAAGTCGCCATCGCCGGTCACCAGCAGCACCCGGTCCAGGTTCTCCGACTGCAGCAGCACGTCCACCGCCATATCCAGATCGGCGTTGGCCTTGCCATAGCGGTTGCCGGCCTCGTCCTGGAACCAGCGCACGCGCTTCTCGATCACTTTGTAGCCCACTTCGCGCAGCGCCGCCTGGTAGGCACGCGCTTTGTCACGGTAGGCCGGATTGGCCTCGGCGCGCTCCTCGTCGTAGGCGAGATAGACGTTGAGGCGCAGCGCCTCGGCATGATCACGGCAGGCGAATTCGCGCAATACGTCGTACTGCAGGCGGCTGCCACCGTTGCGCGAGATGTTGGCGGCATCCACGTAGACGCCGACCTTGGCATGGGATTTGTGATAGGTGGTCTTCATCAACTGCCCGTAATCCATAAAATTTATTGATCTCAAGAATGACCGTCACTGCTCTCGGAGCGGTGGGAACCCCAATCTCAGTAAGGCTAACACTTTGCCATCGAACGATGTGCAAGTCGAAATCCGACCGGAACCTGACAGTCTACGACCACACCATCCCATATCTGATTCATAACAGTGAACGACGCCCTCGTCATGGACGTCTGGGGCAAGGCGCAGAACGTGGCGGACAACACTATGCGCTGCTCGTGGAGGACGCGGTGGTGACCGCGCTGCAAATGAAAAGCCGCGCACCTTCGAGGTAAACAGCGCCGCGGCCATGCACAACCTGCTGTGAGGAGAAACCGACCTTCCCTGGTCGGGTCGTGAAACTCGGCAAATACGATTTTCAGAATAACACGCCGGCCAGTACGGCCACTACTACCGCCAGCAGACCGACGCCCAGGGCGAGATTGGCGCGCTTCTGAACCGCGGCCAGGGCAGCGTCGGGGCGGAGCTGGTCGAGCCTCTCCTGCACCGCCAGGGCGGCCGCAGCGTGCGCCGCCTCCTTCGCTGCCAGCACCGTGCTGTCGCGCAACTGCTCGGCGCTGTGGCCGGTGCTCTCCTGCAGGCCGGCGAGCTCGGCCTGGAGCAACTGCCGCAGCCGCTGCTGCAAGGCGTCGCCGGCCAGGATCGGGGCCAGTGCCTGGTCGACCCGCCTGGCCACACCATCCTTCAGTTCGTGCAGCAGCTCGTTCTTGAGGGCGGCGCTGTCGATCTGGGGCACGGCACGCTCCGCCAGTTGCCGTTGCAGCTGCGCTCCCAGCCCCTGCACTAGCTCCTGGGCGATACTGCGCGCCACCTCCTCAGCCACCTGCCGCGCCAGCGTACTGGCCACGGCGCGGGCGCTGTCCTCGGCCACACTGCGCGCAGTGCCCCGGGCGGCGTCCCGTGCCATTTCCTTGGTCACCGGCTCGGCGTCGGCCACCGTTTGGCTGGCGGTGCGGGCGGCGATGGCCTCGGCCACCTCCTGAGCAATGCCGCGGGCGGTCTCGCCGGCCACGGCGCGGGCGGTCTGCTCGGCCAGGGCGGTCAACTCCTGCCGCAGCACGGCCAGCTCCGGCAGCGCGGCGGCAGGTGCCGGCGCCGCCGCGGGTGCCGCAGGGGCGACAGGTGGCTGCGGCTGCGTCGCGGCCGGCGCCTTGCTCAACTGGCTGACCCGGCTCAGCACCTGGTCCAGTTCATCGGGGGTATAGGGCTTGGAGAGAAAGGCCACGGCACCGTTGCTGCGCGCCTGCTGCTGGTCCTGCTCGGTGGCATTGGCCGAGCACATGATGATGGGCGGAGCGTCGATCGAGGGATCGCGGGTGATGACGCCACTGGTCTCGAAGCCGTCCATGCCCGGCATCATCACGTCCATGAACACCACGTCCGGCCGCTGCCGGCGCAGGTAGTCGATACCAGCCTCTCCGGAGTCCACCCAGTCCACCTGGATGCCGCGTTCGGTCAGCATCTTGCGCAAGGTAAGATGGGCGACCTTGGAATCGTCGACCACGAGTGCCTTTTGAATCATCATGGGGCCTCCCTAGGGCCAGGAATTATTATGGTGACTGCGGCCCCACCCGCTACCGTACGCCGCCCGGACCTGCGCATACGGTGCCCCTATGGGCCGAGGTCATTATCGCCGGTTACCTATCAGTTTGTAACACGGCGCCAAGGGCGGAGCAAACCGGCGCCAAGGCCCCGCGATCGGCGGGTTTCAGCCTTGCCGCCGGG
>DATLYF010000123.1:0-12661 GCA_035575095.1 Candidatus Competibacteraceae bacterium | reverse complement strand
CCGCCATGATGCAGGATGCGCGCCACCAGGCCCTTGCCGGTGCCGGTCTCGCCGCCCAGGGTGAGTGCTGTGAACGGCACGCCGATGAGCTTGTTCAGCAGTCGGCGCACCTGGGCGGCGGCGGTGCTGCGTCCGGCGAAGGCCGCCGGCGTGTAGCGCTGGCCCTGGCTGGCGCTGTGTTCGGCCAGGCGGCGCTGGGCGCGGGCGCTGCGCGCGGCGCCGGCCAGCACCAGCGCCAGGCGCTCCGCTTCGCAAGGCTTTTCCAGGAAATCGTAGGCGCCCAGGCGCAGGGCGCGCACCGAGTCCGGCACACTGCCGTAGCCGGTGAGGAACACCCACTCTTGAGGCGGGGTATGGCCGTGCACCTCCTCCAGCAGATCCAGGGCGTTGCCGTCCGGCAGGCTCATGTCGGACAGCACCACCAGCGGCTCCTGTTCGCGCAACTGGCGGCGCGCCTCGGCCAGGCTCGCGGCCAGCGCCACGGCCCAGCCCTGGCGGCGGAAGTGGCGGCACAGTTCCGCGCCCAGTAGGGGTTCATCCTCGATCAGCAGCAGAGTATCCGGCATCGGCATCGCTCCAGGGCAGGATCAGGGTGACACAGGCGCCGCAGGGTTCGAGGTTGCGCAACTCCAGGCTGCCGCCCAGCTCCTGGGCGAAGCGGCGCACCATCGCCAGGCCCAGGCCGGTGCCGCCGGACTTCCAGGTGGCAAAGGCGCGCACCCCGCTCTGCAGCAGCTCGGCCGGAAAGCCGGGGCCGTCGTCGCGCACCATAAGCAGCAGCCGCGCGCCATCGCGGTGCGCCGCCACGCTGATGAGGCCGGGCCCCTCGCCCAGGCTCTGGGCGGCGTTGAACAGCAGATTGAGCAGCACCTGGCGCAGCCGCCCCGGCGGCAGCCGGCAGCGCAGGCCGGTAGGGATGTCGGTTTTGATGCCGATAGCGGTGGGAATCTGGAAGCGCAGCAGCTCGGCCAGGGCCTGTACCGTCTGCCGTAGATCCAGAGGCAGGGCCGGTTCCGGGCGCTGGCGGGCGCTGCCGAGCAGCTCGTTGAGCAGCCGGGTGATGCGCTTTAGCTCCTCCAGCACCTGCTCCAGACGCTGACCCTGCTCGGCATCGGCCAGCTCGCGGCGCAGATTGCTCAGGGCAAGCTGGACGCCGGCCAGCGGGTTGCGCAGTTCGTGGGCCAGGCCGGCGGCCATCTCGCCCACCGCCGCCAGGCGCTCGGCGTTGGCCAGCTCGCGCTGGTGCTCCAGTAGGGCGCGGGTGGCATCGCCCACTGCCTGCTCCAGCGACTGCTGGCGCGCTTGGTGTTGGCGCTCCAGCTCGGCCAGGCGCTGTACCATGGCGTTATAGTGGCCGAACAGCTCCTGCAGCAACGGATCCAGCCCGGCGCTGGGCACGGTGCGGTAGTCCTGCTCGGCCAGGGCCGCCATCAGCCGGCCGAGGCCGTGCAGCGGATGCCAGATGCGCCGGCGCAGGAACCACAGGCCGAGCAGGGCCAGCAAGGGGACGGCGACGGCGGCGGCAATGGCCATGTCCAGCTCGCTCGCGGCATTGCCGGCGAGCTCGTCGAGCAGCGCCTGATGCGCGGCGATTTCGCGCTCCAGCAGCTGATGCAGCCGCGGTTGCACCGCGCTCAACGCACCCAGACTGTTGTCCTGGCCCTCGTCGAGCAGGGCGATGGCCTGGCGTAACTGGGCCGGCGCCTCGGGCAGCAGGTGGCCGCCCTGGGCCAAGGTGGCGGCGATGTCGGCGCGCAGGCCGGCCAGCGCCGCCGCCGGGGTGGGATCGCCGCTCTCCAGGTTCTCGATGAACAGCAATTGCGCTGCGCGGTCCAGGTCCTGCAACTGGTTGAGGGTCTGCAAATGGCGCTGCACCGGCTGCAGTCGTTCCAGGCCGTACCAAGAACGCGCCAGCAGCAGGGTCAGGGCGAGCAGCAGCAGCGCCGCCAGCAGCAAGGCGGGCAGCAGCACCGGGCGCAGCAACAGGGAGCGGAGCATGAGCGGTATGCAGCGAAAGAACCATCGATAGCATACTGCGGCTTGGACTGTGACGCCTATCTGAGGCAAAATCCGCAGCTTACATCAACCATGCCTGCACCGCGGGCGCGTTCGATACAGGTAGTAGCATGGCCTACAAAGGCATCATTCTGGCCGGCGGCTCCGGCACCCGGCTGCATCCGCTGACTTTCTCGGTCAGCAAGCAGCTCATGCCGGTCTACGACAAGCCGATGATCTACTATCCGCTCAGCACCCTGATGCTGGCCGGCATCCGCGACATCCTGGTGATCACCACGCCGCGCGACGCCCAGGCGTTCTGCGAGCTGCTCGGCGACGGCAGCCAGTGGGGACTGGCGCTGTCCTACGCGGTGCAGCCCAGTCCGGACGGACTGGCCCAGGCCTTTCTCATCGGCGCCGAGTTCATCGGCAGCGATCCCTGCGCCCTGATCCTCGGCGACAACATCTTCTACGGTCACGGCCTGCCCGAAGTGCTGCAGCGGGCCTGCGCGCGGACCGGCGGCGCCACCGTGTTCGGCTACTACGTCAGCGACCCGCAGCGCTACGGCGTGGTCAGCTTCGATGCCCAAGGCCGGGCGCTGGCCATCGAGGAGAAACCGAGTCGGCCGAAGTCGCACTACGCCGTCACCGGGCTCTACTTCTATGACAACGACGTGGTGGCCATCGCCCGCGACGTGCGCCCCTCGCCCCGCGGCGAGCTGGAGATCACCGACGTCAACAACGCCTACCTGAAGCGCGGCGACCTCAGCGTGGAGCTGCTCGGGCGCGGCTACGCCTGGCTCGATACCGGCACCCACGAGTCGCTGCTGGCCGCCGCCAACTTTATCCAGGTGGTGGAGCAGCGCCAGGGGCTCAAGGTGTGCTGTCCGGAGGAGATCGCCTACTACATGGGCTACATCGATGCCGCTCAACTGGAGGCTCTGGCCCAGCCGCTGGCCAAGAGCGGCTACGGCCAGTACCTGCTCGATATCCTCAAGCGCGAGGTGCGGCCGTGAACATCATCGAGACCGAGCTGCCCGGCGTGCTGCTCCTGGAGCCCAGGGTATTCGGCGACCAGCGCGGCTTCTTCCTGGAGACCTATCGCCATAACCTGCTGCGTGAGGCCGGCGTGCCCGACTTCGTGCAGGACAACCATTCCCGCTCGCGCCGCGGCGTGCTGCGTGGCCTGCACTACCAGCTGGTGCAGCCGCAGGGCAAGCTGGTGCGGGTGGCGCGCGGCCGGGTGTTCGACGTAGCCGTGGACGTGCGCCGCGGCTCTCCCAGCTTCGGCCGCTGGGTGGGCGTCGAGCTGGACGACCTCGCCCACCGCCAGCTCTACATTCCGCCCGGCTTCGCCCACGGCTTTGTGGTGCTGTCGGAGGAGGCGGACTTCATCTACAAGTGCACTGACTACTACCACCCCCAGTCCGAGCGCGGCGTGGCCTGGAACGATCCCGACATCGGCATCGCCTGGCCGCTGACCGAGGTCAGCCTGTCCGACAAGGACGCCCGCAACCCGCGGCTGCACGCCCTGGCCCCGACCGATCTGCCGGCCTACGAGGGTTGAGCGCATGCGCCTGCTGCTGACCGGTGCCAACGGCCAGGTGGGCTGGGAGATTGCCCGCCGCGCCGCCGCCTACGGCTTGATGCTGGATGCCCGCGACCGCGCTGGGCTGGACATCACCGACGCGCCGGCGGTGGCGCGGGCGGTGGCCGGGGCCGACCTGGTGATCAACGCCGCCGCCTATACCGCCGTGGATCGCGCCGAACAGGACGAGGCCGCTGCCTTCGCCGTCAACTGCGACGGCCCGGCCTTGCTGGCCGCGGCCTGCGCCGAGCGGGGCATCCCGCTGTTCCAGCTCTCCACCGACTACGTCTTCGACGGCACCAAGCCCGGCCCCTGGCAGGAGGATGACCCGGCCGCACCGCTTGGCGTCTACGGTCAGAGCAAGTGGCAGGGCGAGCAGGCGGTGCGCGCGCGCCTGGCCCGGCATCTGATTCTGCGCGTCTCCTGGGTGTTCGGCCGGCACGGCCACAACTTCGTCAAGACCATGCTGCGCCTGGCGCGCGAGCGCGAGGAGCTGCGCGTGGTGGCCGATCAGGTGGGCCGTCCCACCTGTGCCGCCGACATCGCCGCCGTGCTGCTGGAGCTGGCGCGGCGCCACGCCGCCGGCAGCGACCTGGCCTGGGGCACCTATCACTACGGCGGCGAGCCGGCGGTGAGCTGGCACGAGTTTGCTTGCGCCATCGTCGCCGAGGGTCGGGCGCGGGAGCCGCTGGCGGTGCAACGCGTGGTGGCCATCGGCAGCGCCGACTATCCCACGCCGGCACGGCGTCCGGCCAACTCGGTGCTGGACTGCAGCCGGCTGGCGGCCACTTTTGGCATTGCGCCACGCCCCTGGTTGTCGGGCCTGCGGAGGATGCTGGATGAGCGCGATTAGTCCCCTGCCCACGCCGGCCGCTGCGCCGGCGGCCCAGCCCGCCCTCGACCAGTTGCTGGTAGAGCGCGGCAAGCTGGCCGAGGCCGATCGCCAGCGCGCCCTCAGGGTGCAGGAGGGCAGCGATGACAGCCTGGTGGCCATCCTGCTCAAGCTCGGCCTGGTCTCGGAGCGCGACATGGCCGAGGCCCTGGCCACCCTCTATCAACTGCCGCTGGTCGGGCCCAAGGATTACCCGGACGAGCCGGTGCTGGAGGAAGGCAGCCTGTCGCTGCGCTTTCTCAAGGAGCACAAGCTGCTGCCGCTTGAGCTGGACGAGCACACCCTGACCGTGGCCCTGGTCGACCCGGGTGACCAGTACGCCCTGTCTGCGCTGCGCCTCAAGACCAAGCGCGAGATCGTGCCGCGCATCGGCCTGCCGGCGGAGATCGAAGCGGCCTTCGAGCGTCTCTACGGCGGCGGCCGCTCGGCCATGGGGCGCATCGTCGAGTCCATCGGCCTGGAGGATAACCTCAACCCCGATGACATCGAGCACCTCAAGGACATGGCCTCGGAGGCGCCGGTGATCCGCCTGGTCAACCTGATGATCAGCCGCGCCGTGGAGGCGCGGGCCTCGGACATCCACATCGAGCCCTTCGAGAACCGCCTCAAGGTGCGCTACCGCATCGACGGCGTGATGCGTGAGGTCGAATCGCCGCCTTCCAAGCTGTCGGCGGCGGTGATCTCGCGCATCAAGATCATGGCCAAGCTCAACATCGCCGAGCGCCGTCTGCCCCAGGACGGGCGCATCCAGCTCAAGGTGCAGGGCCGCGAGATCGACCTGCGCGTCTCCACCGTGCCCACCCTGCACGGCGAGAGCGTGGTCATGCGTATCCTGGACAAGAGCGGGGTGGTGTTCGACTTCGAGCGGCTGGGTTTCAGCCCAGGGGTGCTGGAGCGCTTCCTGCGCACCCTGGAGATGCCCCACGGCATCATCCTGGTGACCGGTCCCACCGGCTCTGGCAAGTCGACCACCCTGTACACCGCCCTGACCCGGCTCAACACCCCCGACGTCAAGATCCTCACCGTGGAGGACCCGGTGGAGTACCAGCTGGAGGGGGTCAACCAGATCCAGGTCAAGCCGCAGATCGACCTGACCTTCGCCAACGCCCTGCGCGCCATCGTCCGCCAGGATCCGGACATCATCATGATCGGCGAGATCCGCGACCTGGAGACCGCCGCCATCGCCGTGCAGTCGGCCCTGACCGGCCACCTGGTGCTGTCCACCCTGCACACCAACGATGCCGCCGGCGCCGTCACCCGCCTGCTCGACATGGGGGTGGACGACTACCTGCTCACCTCGACGGTCAATGGTGTCATGGGCCAGCGCCTGGTGCGCGTGCTGTGTCCGCAGTGCAAGCGCCCCGAGCCGGCCCTGCCGGAGGTGGTCGAAGAGCTGGGGTTGCGCCGCTTCACCACGGCCACCGAGGTGGTGCTCTACCATCCGGTCGGCTGCGAGCACTGCGGCGGCAGCGGCTACCGCGGCCGCGCTGCCATCAACGAGTTCCTGATCATGAGCGATCCTATCCGCCGCCTGATCCTCAAGCACGCCACCGCTGGCGACATCCAGAAGCAGGCCCAGGAGGAGGGCATGGCCACCATGTACGAGGACGGTCTGGCCAAGGTGGTGGCCGGCTGGACCACGGCGGAGGAGGTGCTGCGCGTGATCCAGGAGAGCTGAGGCGCCTATGCCGTTGTTCCGCTATCAGGCGGTGGACGCCGCCGGCGAAGTCCAGTACGGCGAGATGGACGCCCCCAGCCAGGCGGCGCTGATCGACCGCCTGCGTGATCAAGGGCTGCTGCCGCTGGCTGCCGAAGAGACCCGGCCGGGCCAGATTTCCGCCGGTTCCGCCCTGGCGGCTCTGCGCCGCCGCCGGGTGTCGACCAAGGCGGTGGCCCTGTTCACCCAGCAGCTGGCCAATCTGCTCGGCGCCGGCCTGCCCCTGGACCGGGCGCTGAGCGTGCTCATCGGTGTTGCCGAAGACGAGCCGGTGGCCAAGCTGCTGGCCCGCATCCAGGACAAGGTGCGCGGCGGCGCCAGCCTGGCCGATGCCATGGAAGCGCAGCACGGGGTGTTCTCCCGGCTCTACCTCAACATGATCCGCGCCGGCGAGGCGGGCGGCTCCCTGGAGCTGGTGCTGGAGCGCCTGTCCGACTTCATGGAACGCTCGCAGGCGCTCAAGGAGTCGGTGACCTCGGCCCTGGTCTACCCGATCATCCTGCTCTGTGTGGCGGCGGTCTCGGTGATCGTGCTGCTGACCTGGGTGGTGCCGCAGTTCGAGGAGCTGTTTGCCGATGCTGGCAAGGCCCTGCCGCTGTCCACCCAGATCGTCATCGCTGCCGGCGAGGCCCTGCGCGGCTATTGGTGGGCCGGGGCCGGCGCCGTGTTTCTGCTGGTGGTGTGGTTCCAGCGACAGCTGGCCCACCCCGACAGCCGCTACCGCTGGGACGCCCTGTTCCTGCGCCTGCCGCTGTTCGGCGAGCTGGTGGCCAAGGTCGAGATGGCGCGATTCTCCCGCACCCTGGGCACGCTGCTCGGTAACGGCGTGGCCATGCTCGCGGCGCTGGCCATCGTCAAGGAGACCCTGACCAACCAGGTCATGGCCCAGGCGGTGGCCAGCCTGTCCGAGAACCTCAAGGCCGGCCAGGGCCTGGCCGAGCCGCTGATGGAGACCGGGGTGTTTCCGCGCATGGCGGTGCACATGATCCGCGTCGGCGAGGAGACCGGCCGGCTCGAGACCATGCTGGTGCGGGTGGCCGATACCTACGACCGCGAGGTGCAGGCCACGGTCAAGCGCCTGCTGGCGCTGTTGGAGCCGGTGCTGATCCTCGGTCTGGGTGTGGTCATCGCCGGTATCATCATGTCCATTCTGGTGGCCATCATGGGCCTCAACGATCTGGCCGTATGACGGGGAACCGTCGCGGCCTTTCCGGTCCTAAGGAAGGGTTTGATACTTCCATCACACTCAGGGATAGCCATAGAGGAGATACCTTAGCATGACGATTCGTAACTCCCTGCGCCGACGCGCCCTGCGGCAGACCGGCTTCAGCCTCATCGAACTGCTGGTAGTGCTGGTGATCCTCGGCCTGCTGGCCGGCATCGTCGCGCCGCAGTTCATCGGCGAGGGCGACAAGGCGCGGCCCAAGGTGGCCAAGCAGCAGATCGAGAGCCTGGGCACGGCGCTGGATACCTACAAGCTCGACGTCGGCCGCTATCCCAACACCGCCGAGGGGCTGCGCGCGCTGGTCGAGAAGCCGGCCGGCTCCAACCGCTGGAACGGCCCCTACCTGCGCAAGTCCGGCATTCCCAAAGATCCCTGGGACAACGACTACCAGTACCGCTCCCCCGGCGAGAACGGCCGTCCCTACGACCTGCTCTCCTTCGGCGCCGACGGCGCGCCGGGCGGTGAAGGGCTGAACGCCGACATCGTCAGCTGGCAGTGATCCCATCCCATCCATGCCGCGCGCCGCGGGCTTCAGCCTGTTCGAACTGCTGCTGGTGGTGGCGTTGATCGCCCTGCTCGGCGCGGTGGCCATGCCGATGCTGGGCGCAGGCTCTGGCGGCGCTGAGCTGCGCGCTTCGGCCCGCAGCCTCGCTGCCGGTCTGCGCGCGGCGCGTACCGAGGCGCTCAGCCGGCAGCGCGAGACGGTGCTGAGCGTGGATGTGGAGAGGCGGCGCTTTCAGGTGGGCGAGGGCGAAGTGGTGCAACTGCCCGAGGACATCGGCCTGAAGCTGCACACCGCCCGTTCCGAGCTGCGCGGTGAAGGCCTCGGCGGCATCCGCTTCTTTCCCGACGGCAGCGCCACCGGCGGCCATATCGATGTGGACGGCGCCAGCGCCGGCTTCACCGTCAACGTCGACTGGCTCACCGGCGCGATCAGCATCCAGGCGCGCGAGGTCCAGCCGTGAGGCGCCGTGAGCGTGGCTTCACCCTGCTCGAGGTGCTGGTGGCCTTCGTCATCCTCAGCCTGTCACTGGGGGTGCTGATGCAGGTGTTCTCCAGCGGCCTCAACGGCGTTGCCCTGGCCGAGGAATACAGCCGCGCCACTCTCTACGGCGAATCGCTGCTCGCCACGCTGGGGCGCGAGGCGCCGCTGGCGGAGGGCGAACTGAGCGGCGAGCTGAACGAGCCCTATCGCTGGCGGGCCAGCATCAGCCGCTACCAGGAGGAGAACTGGCCGCCGCAGGAGCTGGAGGTTGCGGTATACCGGGTGGTGCTGCAGGTGTACTGGCCGAGCGCTGAGGGCGAGCGCGCCATCACCCTGGAGACCCTGCGCCCGGGCGGGCTGGAGCTGGGCAAGCCATGATCCGCCAGCGCGGTTTCACCCTGCTCGAACTGCTCATCGCCATGACGCTGGTGGCGCTGCTGCTGACTGTGCTCTACGGCGGACTGCAACTGGCCATCCGCGGCTGGGAAGGCGGCGAGGCGCGGGTCGAACGCAGCAACAGCGTGCGTCTGGTGGAGGAGTTCCTGCGCCGCCAGCTGGCACAGACGGCGCGGGTGTACGTGCAGGATCGGCAGCGGCTGCGGCGGGTCGCGTTCAGCGGCGACGCGCGCAGCCTCACCTGGGTGGCGCCGATGCTGGCCTATCTGGGCGACGGCGGGCTCTACATGCTGCGTCTGGAATACGACGAGAGCTCTGCTGAAGGGGTGTTGCGCCTGCGCTGGTGGCCCTACCGACCCCAGGGCGGTGAGCCGCCGGCCGAGGCCGTGGCCGAGCACGTGCTGCTGCAGCGGGTGGACGGGGCGCGCCTGCGCTATTTCGGCTCCGAGGACGGCCAGAAGGCGCCGCAGTGGTATGACGGCTGGACCTTTCCCCAGAGCCTGCCGCGTCTGGTGCGCCTGGATCTCAGCCAGGACGGCGAGGCCCTGCCGTTCCTGATCGTGGCGCTGGCCGAGTGAGCCCATGCCCGCCGTCCCGTTCCCGCTCGGTAGGGTGACGCGCCAGCGCGGCGTGGTGCTGGTGCTGGTGCTGTGGGTGCTGGTGCTGCTGTCGGTGATGGCTGCCAGCTTCAGCTATTCCATGCGCAGCGAGCTGCGCCAGGCGGGCGCCGTGGCCGAGCGTGCCCAGGCCCGCGCCCTGGCCGAGGCGGCGCTGCACTACGCGGCGTTGCACGCTCTGCATCCGCTGCCGGACCAGTACTGGCCGGTGGATGGCACGCCGCGGCGCTGGCGCTATGGCGCGGGAGTAGCCAGCATCCGCATCACCGACATCGGCGGCAAGGTGGATCTGAACAATGCCGACCGCAATCTGCTGCGCAATCTGCTGGCCGCTGCCGGGGTGCCCGTGGAGGCCCAGGACAGCCTGCTTGATGCCATCGAGGACTTTCGCGATCCTGATGACCTGCCGCGGCTCAAGGGGGCCGAAAAGGACGCCTACGCCGCCCAGGGGCGGGTTTACGGACCGAAGAACGCGCGTTTCGAGAGCGTGGAGGAGCTGCAGCAGGTGCTCGGCATGACCCCTGAGCTCTACCGACGCCTCGCCGGCGAGCTCACCGTGTACTCGGGCATGCCCGGCATCAATCCGGCGGCGGCATCGACGCGCCTGCTCAAGGCGGTACTGCCCGAGGTCGACCCGCGTCTGATCGAGCAGTACGTGGCCTTGCGCCAGCAGGCGGCGGAGCAGGGCCAGCCGCCGCCGGCGCCGCCGTTCACCAGCCCCTATTTGTCCGCGGCGCAGGGTGTGGTTTACCATATCGCGGCTGATGTCGCCCTCGACAGCGGCGTGGCAGCATACGCCGAAGCGACCGTAATCCAGGGAGGAACGCCGGACCGGCTCTACAGCCTGCTGGCGTGGCGGGAAAGCCGATGACGCTGCGCTGCCCGGCTCCCTTCTGCCTTCCATTCCATCAGCAGGGCTGGCGCCCGCGGCCTGTCCGCCTGCGCTGGCCGGATAATGCAAGAATCCGCCCTTGAACATCGTGCTGCCCAAGATTTCGTCGCTGCGCGTCCTGCAAAGGCTGGACGTAGCAGCGTTCCTGCGCTGGTGGGGGACCGGCCTGCTGGCCTGCCTGCCGGCGCGGCTGCGCAAGGCCCTGACGCCGGCGCCGAGCGCGCTGGTGCTGGCCTGGAGCCCGGGCGAGTGGCAGTTGCTGCGCCGCCAGGGCGACGAGGAGCAACCCCTGCAGCGCTTTGCCGGCGATGCCGACGAGGCCGCCGGCGCCGTACTGCGCGGTCTGCAGGGACGTTTTCCACAGCGGGTGCTGCGTCTGCCGGCCGATCGGGTGCTGTCTGGCACCCTCAGTCTGCCGCAGGTGGCCGAGGGCAGTTTGCGCCAGGTGGTGGGCTTCGAGATCGACCGCCTGACCCCCTTCGCCAGCAGCGAGGTGTATTACGCCGTGCAGGTGCTGGAGCGCCAGCCCGCCGCCAAGCGCATCCGCGTGCAGTTCCATGTGGTGCCGCGGGAGGTGCTGGACGGCCTGCTGGAGCGCCTGCAGCGCTTCGGCTTCACGCCCAACGCGGTGGAGGTGGCTGGGGCTGCGGACGGCATCAACCTGCTGCCGCCCGCGCGCCAGCCGCGCCAGGGTCTAGGTCAGCACCTGCAGCGCCTGACGACTCTGCTGCTGGTGCTGCTGCTGGCCGCCGTGGTGTTGCTGCCGCTGTGGCAGCAGCGTGCCCTGGTGCTCGCCCTGATGCCGCAGGTGAACGTGGCCCAGGCGCGCGCCGGCGAGCTCCTGAAGCTGCGCGAAGAGCTGGACACCCTGGAAGCCTCCACCAGTTTCCTGCGCCAGAAGAAGCAGGCGGCGGCGCCGGTGATCGACGTGTTGAACGAGTTGACCCGCCTGCTGCCCGACGACACTTGGGTGGAGCAGATGGATATCCGCGGCGCCCAGATCCAAGTGCGTGGCCTGTCGGCCGAGGCGGCCAAGCTGATCGGCATCGTCGAGGGCTCGCCCATGTTCGAGGGTGTGACCTTTGCCTCGCCGGTGTTCGCCGATCAGCAGAGCGGCCGCGACCGCTTCCATCTGTCGGCACGCCTGGCCCGGGAGCCCGCCCCATGAGCACCGTTTCGGTTCCGCCGCGGCAGCGTCTGCTCGCCCTGGCCCTGCTGCTGGCAGTGCTGGCCAGCGGTTATGTGCTGGTGCAGCGCGTGCTGCTGGCCAAGTACCAGCTCTATGAGGAAACCCTCGACGAACTGCAGGCCCGACTCGTGCGCTATACCGCACTGGTGGAGCAGCGTCCGCAACTGGAAGCGCGCATCCAGGCGCTGCGCCAGGACCAGTCCGTGGCCACTCAGCTGCTGGAGCGGACTTCCCCCAACCTGGCGGCCACGGCCCTGCAGCAGCATCTCAAGCAGGCGGTGGAGAGCAACGGCGGCAGCCTGCTCAGCACCCAAATCCTGCCGGCGGCGAACGAGGGCGGCTTCACCCGCATCGGCCTGCGCGCCCAGATCAACGCCGACGTCCCCACCCTGCAGAAGCTGCTGCACGCCCTGGAGTCGGCCCGGCCGCTGCTGTTCGTGGACAATCTCCAGATCAATGCACAGCGCCTCCGCGAGCGGCCCCGCGATCCCAAGAACCGGGATGCCAAAGCCGTCAAGGAGATCACCCGGTTGGTGGTGACGTTCGATCTGGCCGGCTACATGTACCAGCCGGCCGCGGAGGGCGGCTCGTGAGTCGCTGGTTGTGGCGCGTGCAACTGGTCGCGGCGCTGGCCCTCGGCGGGCTGCTCGCCTATGAGCTGAGCCATCCGCCCACGCTGCCGCCCCTGCCTGCCGGCAATCCGGCGCCTGTCGCCGGGGGCGGTGCGCTAGCGTTGCCGCCTCTCAAGGAACTGCCGCCCCTCAGCGCCTACCAGGAGATCGTCGAGCGGCCGCTGTTCCTGCCGGACCGCCGTCCTCCGGCCGAGGAGCCGCCGCCGCCCGAGCCGGTGGCCGAGGAAGGCGAATGGCTGCTGCAGGGTGTGATGATCACCGAGGACGTCACCGTGGCCCTGATCCAGCCTCAGGGCGGGGAGGGCAAGACGCTGCTGCTGCGCGTGGGGGACAATCTCGATAGCTGGAGCGTGGAGTCCATCGCCGCCGACCAGGTGGTGCTGAGCCGGGAGGACGGGGAGTCGCGCACCCTGCCGCTGCTGCGCAACCAGCGCCAGATCGATCTGCCGACGCGCATGCCCGTCGCGCCGCCCGCTGCGGCACAACCGTCGCCGACACCCGAGGGGGCCGAGCCGGCGGCCACGCCGCCCGAG
>DATLYF010000122.1:0-5664 GCA_035575095.1 Candidatus Competibacteraceae bacterium | reverse complement strand
CAGCGCCCGCCGCTGCACGCCCTGCTCGCGCCTTGGATACGGGCCCTGGCGGCGCTGCCCCTGGCGCGGCGGGTGCGCTGGTCGCTGGATGTCGACCCGCAGGAATTGCTCTAGGAGGCGTCGGCAGCGGTCGGGAGGCTGTACAAGCCGCAGCGCCAATCACCGCACCGGTCACCTCTTGCACTACATACTTCTCCCGCGCGATGAGGTCACGGAATGTTGGGCTGGTCGTTGCCCAATCCACGATGTCCACCTTCCAGGGCAGGTCCGATTCGGAAAAACCCTCGGCCAGCGCAGCGAGCGTCTCCAGTCCCAGTGGCTGCTCGGTGATGATCGCCAAGTCCAGATCCGAATAGGGTTTAGCCGTGCCCTTGACGCGCGAGCCAAAGGCCCAAACCGCGTATTGCGGTATATGCTTGTGCAGGATGTTTTGCACGATGACCCAGTGTTCGGGGCGGATGTCGAGGGAGGGCATGGCGCTCATGCCAGACGCCGCCGCAACTGGTCATGCAGGTACTGCGCTTCTTCGAGAAAGCTGGGAATGCCCGTCATGCCACAGGCGGTCACCGCCGGCCTGGTCATAGCCGATATGGCGCGCGCCGCGCCGCGGTTTCGCAACGCCGACGATTACTTTTAGAATACCTGGCCATGTGTTTGATCCTGGACGAGGTTCTCCGTTGAAAGACCAGTTGCAGCAGCTTCTTGCCCAGGCCGTGCGCCAGCTCCAGCAGGCCGGCACTCTGCCCGCGGGTCAGTTCGAGATCCCGCTGGAGCGCACCCGCGAGCGCGCCCACGGCGATTTCGCCTCCACCCTGGCCATGAGTCTGGCCAAGAGTGCTCGTTGCGCGCCGCGCAAACTGGCCGAAGCGCTGGTGGCGGTGCTGCCTGCCTCCGAGCTGATAAGCAAGGTGGAGATCGCCGGACCGGGTTTCATCAACTTCTTCCTCACCCCCGTCGCCTATCACCGCATGCTGTGCCAGATCCTGGAACAGGGCGCAGGCTTCGGCCGCAGCCGCAGCGGTGCCGGGCGCAAGGTGCAGGTGGAGTTCGTCTCCGCCAATCCCACCGGCCCGTTGCACGTCGGCCACGGCCGCGGTGCGGCGCTCGGCGACTGCATCGCCCGGCTGCTGGAGGCCACCGGCTGGGCGGTGACCCGCGAGTTCTACTACAACGACGCCGGCCAGCAGATCACCAATCTGACCCTATCGGTGCAGGCCCGCGCCAAGGGCCTCGAACCCGGAGACCCGGCCTGGCCGGCCGACGGCTACCGCGGCGAGTACATCGGTGAGGTAGCCCGTGCCTACATGGCCGGCGAAACGGTGCACGCCGACGATCAGCATGTCATCGGCAAGGGCGACCCGGACGATCTGGATGCCATCCGCCGCTTCAGCGTGGCCTATCTGCGCCGCGAGCAGGACCTGGATCTGCGCGCCTTCGACGTGCGCTTCGACCTCTACTACCTGGAGTCCTCGCTATACACCGACGGCAAGGTGGAAGAGACCGTCCAGCGGCTCATCGCCAACGGCCATACCTACGAGCAGGACGGCGCCCTGTGGCTGCGCACCACGGCCTTCGGTGACGACAAGGACCGGGTGATGCGCAAGCGCGACGGCAGCTACACCTATTTCGTGCCCGACGTGGCCTACCATGTCAGCAAATGGCAGCGCGGCTTCGAGCGGGTCATCAACGAGCAGGGCGCCGACCATCACAGCACCATCACCCGGGTGCGCGCCGGCCTGCAGGCATTGGGGCTTGGCATCCCCCAGGGCTGGCCGGAGTACGTGCTGCACCAGATGGTGACGGTGCTGCGCGGCGGTGAGGAGGTGAAGATCTCCAAGCGCGCCGGCAGCTACGTCACCCTGCGCGATCTCATCGACGAGGTCGGTCGCGACGCCACCCGCTACTTCCTGGTGGCGCGCAAGCCCGACTCGCAACTGGTGTTCGACATCGACCTGGCGCGCTCCCAGTCCCTGGACAACCCGGTGTATTACATCCAGTACGCCCACGCCCGGGTGTGCAGCGTGCTCAGGCAGGCGCTGGAGAAGGGGCTGCCCTGGAACATCGAGCGCGGCCGTGCCAATCTCCATCGGCTCAGCGAGCCGCACGAGGACGCGCTGCTGGTGCTGCTGTCGCGCTACCCCGAACTGGTCGAGATCGCCGCGCAGAACCACGAGCCGCATCTGATCGCCCAGTACCTGCGCGACCTGGCCCAGGGGCTGCACACCTACTACAACGCCCACCAGTTCCTGGTGGAGGATGAGGCGCTGCGCGATGCGCGCCTGTGCCTGATTGTGGCGGTGCGCCAGGTGCTGGCCAACGGCCTCGGGCTGCTGGGCGTGGCAGCGCCGGAGGCGATGTGAGCGTCCGCCGGGACTACAAATCCCCCAACACCTGGCGCGGCGGCAGTGCGGCACGCCGCGTCCAGGCCCGGCGCAACGCCGTGCTGGTCGGCTTGCTGCTGGTCATCGGCGTGGTCGGCGGTGTGGTGGCCTGGCTTGGCGAGCGCCCCCGCACTGGCCCGCTGCAGCCGACGCCGGCGCTCACCACCCCAAGCCCTGCTGCACCGTCTACCGGCCGCGGCCAGGCGGCCCAGAGCGAGGCGCTACCTCCAGCCGCCAAGCCCAAGTACGATTTCTACAAGGTGCTGCCGGAGCGGCAGGTGGTGGTGGGCGAGGAGCCGGCCGCCACCCCCATGCCGCGCCTCCAGGCCATGCCGCCCGCCGGTGTTGGCCAGCAGGCCGCCGTCACCCCGCCAGCCGGCACCGCCGCGCCGGCCAAGCCCGGTGGCGGTCGCTATCTGCTGCAGGTGGGGGCGTTCAGTAACTATGCCGAAGCCGACCGGGTCAAGGCCTCGCTCGCTCTGCTCGGCGTCAACGCCCGCATCGAGGTGGGCAAGGCCAGCGACGGCAGCCCCCTCAACCGGGTCCGCATCGGTCCCCTCAAGGACAGCCAGCAGATGCAGGCCCTGCGCAAGCGGCTGCAAGAGCACAACTTCCCCTCGGTGCCCATTGCCCTGGACTAAATCCAGTCCAGGCGCCGCTTTTCCCTGACCGACGACCCACTGGCACGGGGCAGCCGGAGTTCTGCGGCTTTCGCTTTCTTTGTCAAGGACATAACCTAGAATCGAAAGATAGCCGCCCACCTGACCAAACCGGAGCTTGGGTTAGCAAAACATGGATCCCTCCTTTTCGCCGACCACAGACCGGCAACTGCCGCTGCGGGACCGGTTACAGATCCTGGATCTGCTCAAGACCCCGGTGTGGGTCTTCGACATCGACCGCTCCCGCGTGTGGTGGGCCAACCAGGCGGCACTGACATTCTGGCGGGCCGACAGCCCCGAGGAGCTGTACGGGCGCGATATGGCCAACGACATGTCGCCGGCGGTGCGCCAGCGGCTGCGCCACTATCAGCACGCTTTCCGCCGGGGGCGCTCCTTCGCCGAGATCTGGACGCTCTATCCCAAAGGCCAGCCGCGCAGCGCGCTATGCCGCTTCTCGGGCATCGTCCTGGACGACGGCCGCATGGCGCTGCTGGCCGAGGCGGTGCTGGACAATCCCAGCGACACCGACACCCTGCGCAGCGTCGAAGCTCTGCGCCACACCACGGTGATGATCTCGCAGTACGATCAGCGCGGCCGGCTGATCAGCCACAACCCGACCGCCCAGGACACGCTCGGCGACGAGCTTCGGGATCTGCCCGAGCAGTTCGTCGATGCGCGCGAGGGCGAACAGGTGCTGCAGGCGCTGCTGCGCGATGATGCCGGCGTGCTGAGCGGCGAGTTCCGCATCCGCACCGTGCACGGTGTGCGCTGGCATGCCATCGAGGGACGGCGCAGCCCCGATCCCGCCACCGGCGAGCCGCTGCTGCTGATCAGCGCCACCGACATCAGCGAACGCAAGCGCGTCGAGGACGAGCTGCGCGCTATCCAAGAGGAGCTGGAGCGGCGCGTGCAAGAGCGCACCCAATCCCTGGCCCAGGCCAACGCAGCGCTGCAGGCGGAGGTGGCAGAGCGCTGCCAGACCGAGCAGCGCCTGCAGCAGATCCTGCTGGAACAGCAGGTGATCCTGGACAACGCCGGACTCGGTATCGCCTTCGTCAAGGACCGCCGGGTGGTGCGCTGCAACCGCCGCTTCGCCGAGATCTACGACTATCCGGCAGAGACGCTGGTGGGCCAAAGCACCGAGATCCTCTACGTCTCCCGTGAGGATTTCGAGCGCATCGGCGGCGAGGCCTATCCGCTGCTCGAACAAGGCCAAACTTACCATACCGAGATGATGATGCGCCGTCGCGACGGCCAGCTCATCTGGTGCAGCAAGACCGGCAAGGCGGTGGATCCGCATGCCGCCGACAGCGGCTCGATCTGGATCATCGAAGACATCAGTGAGCGCAAGCGCGCCGAGGAGATCCTGCACAACACCCTGCTGGAACAGGCGCTGATCCTGGAAAACGCCCAGGTCGGTATCGTCTTTCTCAAGAACTCCCGGATACAGCGCTGCAACCGCCGTTTCGAAGCCATGTTCGGCTACGCGCCGGGCGAGCTGATCGGCCGCTCCGCCCGCCTCCTCTATGCTCACGAGGAGAGCTGGCAGGCGATCGCGCGCACCAGTGAGCCGCTGCTGACCCGCGGCGAGACTTTCCACTGCGAGCTGCCGCTCAGGCGCAAGGACGGCAGCCAGGTATGGTGCGATGTGATGAGCAAAGCCATCGCCGCTCAGGACCTGTCCCAGGGCACCATCTGGATCGCCCTCGATATCGACGAGCGCAAGCAGGCCGAAGAGGCGCTGCGCCGAGCCCACGAGCAATTGGAGCAGCGCGTGCACGAACGCACCCGCGAACTACACCGCGCCATCCGCGTGCTCAATGCCGAGGTGGCCGAGCGCAAGCTGGCCGAGCAGCGCGCCCGCCATCTCGCCCACCACGACACCCTCACCGGCCTGCCCAACCGCACCCTGCTCGCCGATCGCCTGACCCAGTCCCTGGCCCATTGCCGCCGCCATGAACAGCGGCTGGCGGTGCTGTTCCTCGACCTGGACCGTTTCAAGACCATCAACGACTCGCTCGGCCACGCTATCGGTGACCGCTTGCTGCAGGCCGTAGCGGCGCGGCTCATCACCTGCGTCCGGGACAGCGACACGGTGGCGCGCCTAGGCGGCGATGAGTTCGTCATCCTGCTCCAGGAGCTGGCCGAAGCCGAGCATGCCGGCCTGGTGGCGCAGAAGATCGACCAGGAGCTGGCCGTGCCCTTCCACATCGAGGGCCACGAGCTGCACATCTCGCCCAGCATCGGCATCAGCGTCTTCCCGGACAACGGCGACGATGCCGAGACTCTAATGAAGAATGCCGACACCGCCATGTACCAGGCCAAGGAAGCGGGGCGCAACAACTACCAGTTCTTCACCGCGCAGATGAACAACCGCGCCCTGGAGCGGCTATCCCTGGAGAACAGTCTGCGCCGGGCCGTGCAGCACGAGGAGCTGGTGCTGCACTACCAGCCGCGCGTCGACCTGGTCAGTCAGCGCCTGTGCGGCGCCGAGATCCTGGTGCGCTGGCAGCACCCCGAGCGCGGCCTGGTGGGACCGGACGAGTTCATTCCCATTGCCGAAGAGAGCGGGCTGATCACTGCCATCGGCGAGTGGGTGCTGCGCACCGCCTGCCTGCAGAACC
>DATLYF010000121.1:0-13952 GCA_035575095.1 Candidatus Competibacteraceae bacterium | reverse complement strand
CGCAGCTCGATGGCGCTGCTCAGCCGCTCCAGCAGGGCATTGAGGCAGGGGCAAGCGGGGCGCCACTGGCGCGTCGGCGGCAGCAGCAGCGCCAGCCGCCAGCGCGGCTGGCGCACCAGCTTCTGGCGCAGGGCCTCTACCACCTGGGCGTCGTCGTACAGGCGCTCATCGATCAGGGGGCTGTAGCAGAGGAGCTGGCGACGGCTGTCGCGCAGCAGCTCCAACAAGGCGCCGCGGGCCTCCGGCAGCCCCTCTATCGCCATGCGCTGGCCGGAGTCAAGCGTCGTCTTCTCGCTCATCGTCGTAGCTCACCAGATAGCCCTCGTTTACCAAGTCTAGGATCAGGGCGCGGGCAGCGGCGTGTTTGAGTAGACCGCACAGCTGGCCGGCCGGATAGACATGCTCACGGCATAGCCAAGTGGCCAGCGACTTGAGCGGAGGGCCGAGGGCGAACTCCTGGCCGTCGATGAACAGCAGGATCTCGTCGGCATGCTCGATGAAGGCAAAACGCGAGCCGGGATGGCGCTCCAGGGTGCCGGCCTGGTCGAGGAACTGATCCAGCTCGGCCGCATCCCAGGGCTCCTCCATGGGCTGGGCGGCCAAGTACGGCTTGGGCTCAGTGAGGAAACGGCCGAGCCAGCTCTCTACCAGGGCGCTGTCGGTGCCGATGTGGCGCGCAAGCAGGTCGCGCGCCCGTCTCACCGCCTCGGGGGCGATGCGCGCCGGATGATCCTGCAGCCGCAGGTCGGGATCGGTATAGCGGCCGTCGTCCTCGACACCCTCGCCGAGGAAGTCGAGGAAGCTGTGCACCAGCTCCCGGTGGCCGGGGGCGCGAAAGCCGATGGAATAGGTCAGGGCCGGTTCCAGGGCAGTGCCATAGTGGGCTAGGCGCGGCGGCAGGTAGAGCATGTCACCGGGCTCCAGCACCCAGTCCTCGTCGGCCTGGAATTCACCCATGATGCGCAGATCGACGTCGGGCAGGACGTTATCCTCGGCCACCGGGCGGTGGCTGATACGCCAGCGGCGCCGGCCCTTGCCCTGCAGCAGGAGTACGTCATAGTCGTCCCAGTGGGGGCCGACGCTGCCGTGGACGGGGGCGTAGCTGATCTGCAGGTCGTCGATGCGCCAGTCAGGGATGAAACGGAACGGCTCGAGCAGGGCCTGGAGTTGCGGCAGATGCTTCTCCACGTCGGAGACCAGCAGCGTCCAGTGGCTCTCGGGGAGTTTCAGGAATTCCTCTTCGGCGAAGGGGCCGCGGCGCAGCTCCCAGGGCCGGCTGCCGCCCTGTTCCAGTACCAGGCGCGACTGCACCTGCTCCTCGCAGGCCAACCCGGCCAGCTCCTCGGGGGTGATGGGATCCTGGAAGCCGGGGAAGGCGCTGCGGATCAACAGCGGTTGCTTCTGCCAGTAGTCGCGCAGGAACTGTTCGGGAGTAAGACCGCCGAGGAGGGATTTGGGGGGCATGGGTCTGGCGTCCTGATGCCCCTCTCCGGCGTGCCGGAGACAAATCCGCCGGAGCGAATCTGGACGCCCGTCAGGGCGCCCCCAGGGTGCGCGCCACGGATGGTGCGTCTACGGGCCGGGGAGAGGGGGCAGTTGGGTTGAGGGATCAGATCTTGCGCGCCTGCTCCGCCGCATTGCCGGTATAGCGCGCCGGCGTCATGGCCAACAGCCGCTCGCGGGCCTCAGCCGGCAGCTCCAGCCCCGCGACAAAAGCACGCAGGCGCTCGGCGTCGACCCGCTGGCCGCGGGTGAGCGCTTTCAGCTTCTCGTAGGGCTGGTCGATGCCGTAGCGGCGCATCACGGTCTGGATGGCCTCGGCCAGCACCTCCCAGTTGTCCTCCAGATCGGCGGCCAGGCGCACGGCATCCACCTCCAGCTTGGCGATGCCCTTGAGCGCCGACTGGTAGGCGATCAGCCCGTGGGCCAGGGCCGTGCCCACGGCGCGCAGCACGGTGGAGTCGGTGAGGTCGCGCTGCCAGCGCGAGATGGGCAACTTGGCGGCGAAGTGGCCGAGCAGGGCGTTGGCCACGCCCAGGTTGCCCTCGGCGTTCTCGAAATCGATGGGGTTGACCTTGTGCGGCATGGTGGAGGAGCCCACCTCGCCGGCTACGGTCTTCTGCTTGAAGTAGCCCAGCGAGATATAGCCCCAGAGATCCCGGCAGACGTCGATCAGCACCGTGTTGAAGCGGGCCAGGGCATCGAACAGCTCGGCCATGTAGTCGTGGGGCTCGATCTGGATGGTGTAGGGGTTCCAGGTCAGGCCCAGGTCCTGCTCCACGAAACGCTGGGCGTGGGCCTGCCAATCCACATCCGGGTAGGCGGCCAGATGAGCGTTGTAATTGCCCACGGCGCCGTTGATTTTGCCGAGCAGCGCCACCGCCGCCACCTGCGCGCGCTGCCGCTGCAGGCGGTAGACCACGTTGGCCAGCTCCTTGCCCAGGGTGGTGGGGGAGGCCGGCTGGCCGTGGGTACGTGACAGCATGGGGGTGTCGGCATAGCGATGGGCCAGGGCGCGCAGCGCCTCGATGAGCGCGTCCATGGCCGGCAGCAGCACCTGCTCGCGGGCCTCGCGCAGCATCAGGGCGTGGGACAGGTTGTTGATGTCCTCGGAGGTGCAGGCGAAGTGGATGAACTCGCTCACCGCGGCCAGTTCGGCGTTGCCGGCGATCTTCTCCTTGAGCAGATACTCCACCGCCTTGACGTCGTGGTTGGTGGTGCGCTCAATGGTCTTGACCCGCTCGGCGTCGGCCAGTGTGAAGTCGCACACGATGCTCTCCAGCAGGGCGTCGGCGGCCTCACTCAGCGACGGCACCTCGGGGATGCCGGGATGGCGGGCTAGGGACTGCAGCCAGCGCACCTCCACCGTGACCCGCTGGCGGATTAGCCCGAACTCGCTGAAGATCGGGCGCAGGGCTTGGGTCTTGTCACTGTAGCGGCCGTCGACGGGAGAGAGGGCGGTGAGGGGGGTGAGTTCCATGATGCAGTACACGCTTGCTCGCTGAAAAAACGACATGATACATCATGACGATTGCCCCGTATCCGAGGAGCTGCCGTGTCCTTCACTCTGCACCCCCGCTTGGCCCAAGACAGTCTGCCCGTCGCCGACCTGCCGCTGTGTCAGGTGCGGCTGATGAACGACGCCCGCTTTCCCTGGTTGCTGCTGGTGCCGCGGCGCGACGGCTTGCGCGAGCTGCACCAGCTCGATGCCGGCGAGCGCGTCCGGCTGATCGAGGAGATCGCCCTGGTCTCACGGGTGCTGGAGCTTGTATACCGACCCGATAAGCTCAATATAGGAGCGCTCGGCAATCTGGTGCCGCAGTTGCATGTGCACGTGGTAGCCCGCTTTCAGAGCGACGCCGCCTGGCCGGGGCCGGTGTGGGGCAGCGGCGCTGCGCACCCCTATCCGGCCGAGCGCCTGGCGCAGACGCTGGAACGCCTGCGACAGCGCTGCACCGGTCAAAGCTGAGAGCGGCCTGCGCGGCGGTTCAGGCCGAGTTAAGGCACTGGCCGCTATTGCTGGGGCTGTCGTCAGGAGGACGGAGACCGTCTGCACTGGAGCGTAAGGAGGAAAGCCGATGAGCCAGAGCAAAGCCATCATTGCCATCGCCGCCCTGCTGGCGCTGGGGTTCCTGCTGCCGTGGCGGTCGGCATGGGCGCAACGTTTCGTAGACTGCGAAAGCTATGAAGAGCGGCAAGCCTTTTGTCGCGTCGATACCCGCGGCGGCGTGCGGCTGGTAGAACAGTACTCCAACTCCCCCTGCGTCGAGGGGCGCACCTGGGGCTACGATCGCCGCGGCATCTGGGTCGATCGCGGCTGCCGCGCCCGCTTCGCCATCGGCCGCAGCTCCAGTGAGCGCTATGGCGGCACGGTCACCTGCGAGAGTCGCGACGAGCGCTACACTTATTGCCGCGCCGACACCCGCGGCGGCGTGCGGCTGGTGGATCGACTGTCCCGCTCGCCCTGCATCGAGGGGCGCACCTGGGGCTACGATCGCCGCGGCATCTGGGTCGACCAGGGCTGCCGCGCCCGCTTCGCGCTGGGCAGCGGAGGCTATTATGATGACTACCCGGGCTGGCGCACCGATCCCAACCGTATCCGCCAGCACACCGACGATTGACGACGCTTGACCGAGCGGGACATTGCGGGTCCGACCGAATCCGTCCAATGGAGCCGTTGCAAACGGGGACTTTATGCTGAAATCCAAATTCGTCGCCAGCGCCCTGCTGGTACCCATGCTGGTGTCGCTACTGCCGCTGCGGCCGGCCCAGGCCCAGGACTATATCGACTGTGAGAGTCGTGACGGTCGCCAGAACTACTGCCGCGCCGACACCCGCGACGGGGTGCGGTTGGCCCGGCAGTATTCCAAGGCTGCCTGCATCGAGGGGCAGAGCTGGGGCTATGACCGGGGCGGTGTGTGGGTCGACCAGGGTTGCCGGGCGCGCTTCGACCTGGGCGGCGGCTACGACGACTGGCGCGGGCGCACCGTCACCTGCGAGAGCCATGGCGACAAGGAAACCTACTGCCGCGCCGACACCCGCGGCGGGGTGCGGCTGGTGGAACAACTGTCCCGTGCCGACTGCACCGAGGGCCAGACCTGGGGCTACGACCGCAGCGGCATCTGGGTCGACCGCGGCTGCCGCGCTCGCTTCGTGGTGGGCCAGGGCTATGGTAACGACTACTATGGCGGCGGCAGTTCCCGCCCGAAGAAAGACGACGATGATGGCTTCAGCGGCAAGGACATTGCCACCGCCGCGGCCGTGATCGGCGGCATCGCCCTGCTCGGCTCGTTGTTCGGCGGCGGCAACCAGTCCGCACCGCCTGCGGGCGGTGGCTACGGCGGCGATTATAGCGGCGGCTACCCCTCCGGCCCGACCGCGGTGCCGAGCTGGGCGGTGGGCAGCTTCCGCGGCTACAACCCGCAATATCGCACCAACGTCGAGCTGAACATCTCGCCCGATGGTCGGGTGGTGGGCTACGCCAACGGCAAGCAGGTCAACGGCTACTACGCCAACCAGCAACTGGTACTGGACGGCAACTACGTACTCAACGTCACCCCCGAGGGTAACGGATTCCGCACCTCCCAGCCCGGTTACTCCGGCAACCAGGTCTATTATCAGCGGGTGCGCTGAAGCCTCTCTACGCCGTCCACGGGCCGCCCTCGGGCGGCCCGTGCGTATTTACGATTTATACCAGGTTCGATTCTCAGTCCACGTAGGCAGGGACTGTCGTGCAACTTCATATCACGGATGCACCGCCGCCCCGCCGATCCAGGTCCGCTGCACCCGCAATCCCTCGTCCAGCAGTACCAGGTCGGCACGGTAACCGGGCGCGATGCGCCCACGCGCGTGATCCAGACCCAGGCATTGCGCCGGGTAGAGGGAGGCCATGCGCAGCGCCTCCTCCAGGGGCAGGCCGAGCAAGTTCACGGTGTTGCGCACGGCGCTGGCCATATCCAGGTCGGACCCGGCCAGGGTGCCGTCGGCAGTGGTGAGGCGGCCGTCGGCGCGGTGGATGGTGCGACCGTCGAGCGGGAAGCTGTCGCCGGCCCAGCCCACCGTGGGCATGGCGTCGGTGACCAGGAACATGCGCCCCGGCGTCTTGGCGGCCAGCGCCACCCGCAGCGTGGCGGGGTGTACGTGGTGGCCGTCGACGATCAGCCCGCACCAGCTGGCGGTGTGTTCCAGGGCCGCACCCACCACCCCCGGCTCGCGGCTGTCGAGCGGGGTCATGGCGTTGAACAGATGGGTGAAGCCGGACAGGCCGGCCTCCAGAGCGGTCCGCACCTGCTCGTAACTGGCCGCCGTGTGGCCGGCGAACACCCGCACGCCGCGTGCGCTGAGGCCGCGGATGAGATCCGCTTCCACCTGCTCCGGAGCCAGGGTGAGCAGCACCGAGCCCAGGTCCGGGGTATCCAGCCACTGCGGCAGTTGCGCATCCACCGGACGCATCCAGCGCGGATCGTGCACGCCCTTGCGGGTCGGATTGAGGTAGGGGCCCTCCAGGTGGATGCCCAGTACCCCGGGCACGCCCTGGCGGCGCGCTTCCGCCACCGCCGCCACCGCCGCCGCCATGGTGGGCGCGTCACTGCTGATCAGAGTGGGCAGCAGTCCCGTGGTGCCGTAGCGGCCATGGGCGGCGGCGATGGCGCGGATGCCGGTCACCGTGGGGTGGTCGTTGAACAACACGCCGCCGCCGCCGTTCACCTGCAGGTCGATGAAACCGGGGACGAGCAAGCCGCCCTCCAGGGATTGGCGCGGTAGTGCCGCGGGCAGCTCCACCTCCGGCAGCAGGGCCCGGATGCGGTCGTTGTCGATCAGCACGGCGTGGCCGTCGCGGATCGCCTCGCCATCGAAGATCAGGCCGTTGTAGAGGGCGAGGGCGGTCATCAGCGCGGCTCCGTGACCTTGTGGAGATGAGGCGGGCGGTCTGGATCGCGGCCGCGAGCGCGGGCCAGGGCCTCGGCCAGGCGGTAGAAGCCGAGGATCTGGGGGAGCGGCCGGTGGCCGGCAGCGGCCGGCCCCGGCTCGGCCGCGCACACCTGCGCTCCCTTGTCGCGCAGCAGGGCCACGGCGCTGGCTACACTGCCCTCGGTAGCATCACCCTGGCGGAAGGCCAGGATGGGATAGTCGGGTTCCACCAGAGCCAGCGGGCCGTGCATCACCTCGGCGGCGCTGAAGGCCTCGGCCTGCAGGGCACTGGTCTCCTTGAGCTTGAGCGCCGCCTTCTGGGCGATGGCGAAGCCCAGGCCGCGGCCGATCACCAGCAGGTCGCGGGCGCTGACCAGATCCGCCAGGGGAGCGCTCCAGTCCAGGTGCAGGGTATTCTCGAGCGGCTCGGACAGGGCCTCCAGGGCGGCGGCCAGGGCCGGGTCTGCGCTCCACGCCGCCACCAGTTGCAGCAGAGCGGCGAGGCTGGCGACGAAGCTCTTGGTGGCGACCAGGCTGCGCTCCGGGCCGGCGTGCAGCGGCAGCACCACCTCGGCGGCAGCGGCCAGGGGTGAGTCGGTGACGTTCACCAGGGCCACCACCAGGGCGCCGGCGGCGCGGGCGGTCTCGGCGTAGTGCACCAGGTCGGGGCTTTTGCCGGACTGGGAGATGACCAGCACCAGCGTCCCCTGCAGGCGCTGCGGACGGCGGTAGAGGAAGGCCACCGATAGGCCGGCGGAGGCGGTGGGCATGCCCAGCACTGTCTCGATCAGGTATTTGGCGAAGGTGGCGGCATGATCGGAGCTGCCGCGGGCCACCGGCGGGTCGAGGCGGCGCAGGCGTTCGCCGAGGGCGGCGCCGAGCGTCCGATTAGCGACCAACTGCCGCGCCACTACGGCGGGGGCCTGCTGGATTTCCTGTGCCATGAGGGTGAGGCTGGTCATGCGGTATCCCCTAGCGGTCGATCTTCAGTTCGGCGACGAAGTCATAGGCGTCGCCGCGGTAATGGGAACGGGTGAACTCCACCGGGCGACCGTCGGCCAGGAAGGAGCGGCGCTCGATGTACAGGGCTGGTGCGCCGGCGCTGACGTGCAGCAGCCGAGCCTGTTCCGGGCTCAGAGATTCGGCGCGCAGCCGCTGCAGGGCGCGCACCGGGCGGTACCCGAGCCGGGCCAGGGCCTGATACAGGGACTGCCCCACCAACTCCGGGCTGGGCAGCAAGGCGCGCGGCACCGTGGCCAGCTCCAGAGCCATGGGCTTGCCGTCGGCAGTGCGCAGACGGTGCAGCCGCACCACTTCCTCCCCAGGGGAGAGGTTGAGGGCCATGGCCTCCTCCGGAGAGGGTATGCTCAGGGTACGCTCCAGCCACACCGCCCCGGCCTGGATGCCGCGGGCGCTCATGTCCTCGCTGAAGCTGGTGAGATAGGACAGAGGCTGCTCCACCCGCGGACTGACGAAGGTGCCGGCGCCTTGGCGGCGGCTCAACAGTCCGTCTTCCACCAGCCCGTCCAGGGCCTTGCGCACCGTTACCCGGGATACTCCCAGCCCCTGGGCCAGGTCGCGTTCCGCGGGAATGGCCTGTTCCGGGGCGAGTAACCCCCGTTCAACGCCGCGCCGCAGCAGTTGCTGCACCTGGTGATAGAGGGGGGTGGGGCTGGACGGGTCGAGGGGGAACGCGGTTAGCAGCCGAGCGAGGAGGGAAGCCGAGGCGTTCATGCCGCCACCTCGCCGCGGGCCAGCAGCAGGGCGCCATCCAGGGCATCGCCGCGCGGCTCCACCAGTCGCGCGCGCAGCGGCGGTGCCAGCCATTGCGCCATCACCCCAGCCAGCCCGCCGAGCAGACTGACGCAGGGCGCGCCGTGGCGCAGCAGAGCGTCCACCAGGGCGCCGATCTCAGCCGCCCCTTCGCTGAGCAGTTCCAGCGCCAGCATATCGCAGGCGGCGGCATGCTCCAGGATCAGCGGCATCAGCGCCGCATAATCGCCCGGGCGGGCGGCGGCACCCCACAGGAACAGTCGTTCGGGATCGTCCTGCCAGCGCGCCATCAGCGCCCGGCTCAGGGCGGTGGCCGGGCGCAGCCCCTGGTGAGCCAGCAGCGCCAGGCGCAGCGCCCGCTGGCCCATCACTGCGCCGCTGCCCTGGTCGGAGAGTTCGAAGCCCCAGCCGCCCAGGGAAATGGTCCTGCCGCCCACCCGCGCCAGGGCGTTGGAGCCGGTGCCGATGATGACGATGCCGCCGTCCTCGCCGCCGTGGGCGCCCAGGCAGGCGATGGTAGCGTCGCATACCAGGCGCACGTGGGCGAAGGGGCTGGGCAGAGCAAGGAAGGCGTCGCGCACCTGCGCCACATTGACCCCCGCCAGGCCCAGGCCGACGTGCAGCCCGGCCAGATGCTCCTCACTCAAGCCGGCCTGGACCAGAGCCTGGCGAGCTGCTTCCAGGATGGCGGCATAGGCGCGTTCGCCACCGAGACGGATATTGGCCGGACCACCGCGGCCTTCGCCCAGGATGCGGCCGCGATCGTCACTGAGACGGGCTCGGCAATTGGTGCCGCCGCCGTCCACGCCGAGGTAGAGAGGTGTGCTCATGCTGTGTCCATGGTCGGTTTGCCGCTTGAAGGATAGCGAGGTTGACAGAAGATTATAATACCAATATAAAACCATAAATCGAAAAGATGTATATCCGTCAAGACAAGTATTCAAAATAATGTTTTTTAAATAAATATATAAAATTAGAAGAGGCATGATTTCGTGTTAAAAATTGGTTTTGTTTTGGTATTATCTTGGCAAGCTCCAGGACCTGGGCGCTACCATGGTCTATGTCACCCATGGCCAGGTGGAGGCCATGACCCTGGCCGACCGCATCGTGGTCATGCATGCCGGCCGGGTGGAGCAGGTGGGCACGCCGCGGGAGCTCTACCGCCATCGGCGCAACCAGTTCATCGCCGGCTTCATCCTCTACATGAGTTTGGACGGCGGCACGCCGCTGACCGTGCGCACCGACGGCCATAGCCGCAGCCGCGCGGGGGATATCGTCGAGGTGTGCGCCGAGACAGCGGCTGCCCCACCAGAGCCTCCAGCCTGCGCATCTGCATGCGCACCACCGACTGGGTTCGGTGTACCCGCTCGGCGGATCGGCTGCGGCACCAGGTGCGGCGCGCCCGCCGCGGGCGCGCCGGGAGGCGACCGCATTAGGCCGCCAGTTGCCGCAGCACGTAGGGCAGGATGCCGCCGTGCTGGTAGTACTCCCATTCCTTGGGGGTGTCGATGCGTACCCGTGCCTGGAAGCGACGCTCGCCCTGGCCACCGCGCACCACCAGCGTGACCAGCTTGGTGCCCGGCTCCAGGCCCTCGATGTCGTAGACCTCGGTGCCGGTGAGGCCCAGGCTGTGGCGGTTCTCGCCGTCGCGGAACTGCAGCGGCAGTACCCCCATGCCCACCAGGTTGGAGCGGTGGATGCGCTCGAAGCTCTCGGCGAGCACCGCCTTGACGCCGAGCAGCCGGGTACCCTTGGCCGCCCAATCGCGGCTGGAACCGGTGCCATATTCCTTGCCGGCGATGATCAGCAGCGGTACGCCCTCCTGTTGATAGCGCATAGCGGCGTGGTAGATGCTCAGCAGCTCACCCGAGGGCTGATGGCGGGTCCAACCGCCCTCGGTGCCAGGGGCCAGTTCGTTGCGCAGGCGGATGTTGGCAAAGGTGCCACGCATCATCACCTCATGATTGCCGCGCCGCGAGCCATAGGAGTTGAAGTCCTTGGGCGCCACCCCGCGCGCCTGCAGGTAGCGTCCGGCGGGACTGTCGGCCTTGATCGAGCCGGCCGGGGAGATGTGGTCGGTGGTGATGGAATCGCCCAGCATGGCCAGCACCCGCGCGCCGCGGATGACCGGAATGCCCTCCGGCTCGCGGCTCATGCCGATGAAGTAGGGCGGGTTCTGGATGTAGGTGGAGTCCGGACTCCACTGGTAGCGACCGGCCTGAGGGATTTCCATGGCGGCCCAGCGCTCGTCGCCGTGGAACACGTCGGCGTAGCTCGCATGGAACATGTCGCGGTTGATCAGGCTCATGGCCTGGGCGATCTCCTGCTGGCTGGGCCAGATGTCGCGCAAATACACCGGCCGACCCTCCTTGTCCTCGCCCAGCGGCTCCGAGGTCAGGTCCAGGTTGACGGTGCCGGCCAGGGCATAGGCCACCACCAGCGGCGGCGAGGCGAGGAAGTTCATCTTCACCTCGGGGTGTACCCGGCCTTCGAAGTTGCGGTTGCCGGACAGCACCGAGGCTACCACCAGCTCGTTCTGGGCGATGGCCTGGCTGATCGGCTCGGGCAGCGGCCCGGAGTTGCCGATGCAGGTGGTGCAGCCGTAGCCGACCAGGGCGAAGCCGAGCTGCTCCAGGGGCGGCAGCAGGCCGGCGCGCTTGAGATACTCGGTGACCACCTTGGAGCCAGGGGCGAGCGAGGTTTTGACCCAGGGTCGGCGCTTGAGGCCGCGCGCCACCGCTTTCTGCGCCAACAGTCCGGCGCCCAGGATCACCGACGGGTTGGAGGTGTTGGTACAGGAGGTGATGGCGGCGATCACCACCGCCCCGTCGCGCAGTTCAAAAGTATGCCCCTCCAGCGCCACCCGGGTGCTGCCGCTGTGGCGGGCCTCCTCGCCGCCCACCGCGGTACCGCCGCCCTCATCGTCCAGAGTGGCGATCTCCGGCCGCTCGCTGGGCCGACCTTCGCGCTCGGCCTGCAGCTTGTGCAAATGAATCTGCACCACGCTCTTGGCCTCGCTCAGGGCGATGCGGTCCTGCGGCCGCTTGGGACCGGCCAGGCTAGGCACCACGCTGGCCAGATCCAGCTCCAGCACGTCGCTGTAGCGAGCTTCGGGGGTGTCGGCAGTGTGGAACAGGCCCTGGGTCTTGGCATAGGCCTCGACCAGGGCGATCAACTCGTCGGAGCGGCCGGTCAGGCGCAGGTAGCTCAGGGTCTCGGCGTCGATGGGGAAGATGCCGCAGGTGGCGCCGTACTCGGGGGCCATGTTGGCGATGGTGGCGCGGTCGGCCAGCGGCATGTTGGCCAGGCCCGGACCGAAGAACTCCACGAATTTGCCTACCACCCCCCGGGCGCGCAGCATCTGGGTGACGGTCAGCACCAGATCGGTGGCCGTCGCCCCTTCGGGCAACTTGCCGTGCAAGCGAAAACCGATCACCTCGGGGATGAGCATGGTGATGGGCTGACCGAGCATGGCAGCCTCGGCCTCGATGCCGCCCACGCCCCAGCCCAGCACGCCGAGGCCGTTGATCATGGTGGTGTGGGAGTCGGTGCCCACCAGAGTATCGGGGTAGGCCAGCCAGGTGCCATCCTTGTCCTCGCTGAACACCACCCGCGCCAGATACTCCAGGTTGACCTGGTGGACGATGCCGGTGCGCGGCGGCACCACCTTGAAATTGGCAAACGCCTGCTGGCCCCAGCGCAGGAACTGGTAGCGCTCGCGGTTGCGCTCGAATTCGAGGGCGGCGTTGCGCTCCAGGGCCTCGGCGCTGCCGAAGTGGTCGACCATCACCGAGTGATCGATGACCAGCTCGGCCGGCGCCAGGGGGTTGATGCGGTTGGGGTCGCCACCCAACGCCTCCATGGCATCGCGCATGGCGGCCAGATCGACGATCGCCGGCACGCCGGTGAAGTCCTGCATCACCACTCGCGCCGGGGTGAAGGCGATCTCGCGCTCGCCATGCTTGGCCGGGTTGTTCTCGGCCAGGGCGAGGATGTCGTCGCGGGTGACGCTGACCCCGTCCTCGCAGCGCAGCAGGTTCTCCAGCAGGATCTTGAGGGAATAGGGCAGGCGCGCCAGGTCGCAGTGGGTGGCCAGGGCGTCGAGGCGATAGATGGTGTAGTCACGGCCGTTGACGGCGAGGGTGGCGCGGGCGTTGAAGCTGTTGTTCATGACCTTGTCCCTCCTCGAAGCGGTGATCCTGGTAGTGGCAGCCAATTAGGCGGGGATGGCGGCGGGAAAAGTTCCCGTTCCCCGGGGTGCAGCGACCTGCTGCCGATCCGGTTTCGGGTAACGGCATAAGGCGCTGATTCTGTTATCATATATTGTTTTTCCGAATTGGCGATGTCGATCCATGTATGATGCAGTCGTAGTGCTCTCCGGTGGCCAGGATTCCACCACCTGCCTGTACTGGGCGTTGCGCGAGTTCGGCCGGGAGCGGGTGGCGGCGGTGACCTTCGACTATGGTCAGCGCCACCGCATCGAGCTGGAGTGCGCGCGCACGGTGGCCGCGCGGGCCGGGGTGGCGCAGACCGTACTGCCCATCGATACCTTCACCGCCCTGGGCGGCAACGCGCTCACCGATGCCGGCGTGGCGGTGCGCGCCGAACTGGATCCGGTCAGCGGCCTGCCCAACACCTTCGTACCGGGGCGTAACCTGATCTTTCTCATCTTCGCCGCGGCCTACGCCTACCAGGTGGGGGCGCAGCATCTGGTAGCCGGCATGGCGCAGACCGACTACAGCGGCTATCCGGACTGCCGCGAAAACACCCTCAAGGCGCTGGAACTGGCCCTGCGCCTGGGGATGGACTACCGGATCACGCTGCACGCGCCGCTGATGTTCCGCTCCAAGAAGGAGACGGTGGAACTGGCCCGCGACCTGGGGGCGCTGGAGGCTCTGGCCTACACCCATACCTGCTACAACGGGCAGCAGCCGCCCTGCGGCGAGTGCCCGGCCTGCCGCCTGCGTGCCAAGGGCTTCGCCGAGGCCGGCATCCCCGACCCGCTGGTGGAGCGCTTCCGGGCGGTGCGGCCATGAGCGCGCGCCGCTACACCCTGGCCAGCGCCTACTTCCAGGCAGCGCGGCGACTGGAGGGCTGCGGGCCCGGACATCCTAGCGCCCGCCTGCACGGCCACGGCTTCCGTGCCCGACTGCGCGCCCACCTGCCCGAAGGCTGGGGCGGCTGCCCGGGGGGCGAGCCCGAGGCGCTGGTGGCGCGGCTGCGCGCCACGCTCGCACCGCTCGACTACCGCTGTCTGAACGAGCTTCTGGCCGAGCCGGACGATGCCGGGGTGGCCCGCTGGCTGTGGCCGCGGCTGGACCTGGCGGGGTTGGACAGCCTCGGCCTCGACAGCACCCCTTGGCAGGGAGTGGAGCTGGACGCCAGCGGGCAGGTGCGGGTCTGGCGCCGCTACCGCTTCGAGGCCGCGCACCGCTTGCCCTACGTGCCGCCCGGCCACCCGTGCGGACGGTTGCACGGCCACGGCTTCGAGGTCATCCTGCACGCGGCACTGGACTCGGACACTCCCGGCTGTCCCTACGATGCCCTCGATGCGCGCTGGGCGCCGCTGCACAGCGAACTGCATCAGGCCTGCCTCAACGATCTGCCCGGCCTGGACAATCCGACCAGTGAGCGACTGGCGGCCTGGCTGTGGCAGCAACTCGAGCCGGAGTGGGCGGCGCTCGGTGGGGTGACCGTGCTGGAGACGGCCAGCGCCGGCTGCCATTACGACGGGGCGCACTACCGCATCTGGAAGGAGCAGAGCTTCG
>DATLYF010000120.1:0-27727 GCA_035575095.1 Candidatus Competibacteraceae bacterium | reverse complement strand
GGGGTGGGGATCCGCCACTGAACGACGGCACCGCTTACGGCCGACGCTTTGCCCAGCCGGTCTCGGGCACCCGCCAAGCGCATGCCAGTCCCAGCACGGCACTGGCTGCAAGCAGCCATAAGCCGGCCTGGTAGTGGCTCGCACCGTAGACCCGCACGCCGTCCACCACGGTATTCGGCCCGGCCAGATCCATCACCCAGCCGAACAGCGGCTGCAGGATGGCGGCACCGAGGAAGCTGCCGGTATTGACCAGGGCGATGGCCATGCCGGCCAGGGCCAGGGCGGTGAGCTCCTTGGCCACGGCGAAATTGACCACGAAGCCGGCGGCGGACAGGCCGAACAGGGCGTAGCTGGCCAGTCCCAGGGCACCGGGGTGGAACAGCCCGGCCACCCAGGCCGTGCAGATCAGCGTCTGCAACAGGGTCCCAGCGACCAGCACCGGCCTGCGCCGGCCGATGCGGTCGGAGAGCCAGCCGGCGAACAGGCACCCGCCGGCGAAGCCGGCCAGGCCCACGGTGGTATAGAGCGAAGCCGCCGGCACAGCGAGCCCATGCACGTCGCGCAGATAGGGCACCGCCCACAGCCCGAGGAAGCTCAGCATCGACCCTACCAGCCCGAGATTGGCCCAGAACGCTGGCCAGATAGCGCGGTTGCGCAGCACTCCCAGCAGGTCCCGCAGCCAGTGCTGGCTGCGCACGGCAGCCCCGCTCCCGGCCTGCGGAGAGCGAAAGCCCAGCTCCTCTGGCCGGTTGCGCACCCACAGCGCAGAAGCCAGGGCCAGGGCCCAGGCAGCCACCCCCAGGGCGACGAACACCGTGCGCCAGGATGCTACCTGCAGGAGCAGCGCCAGTGGTCCGGCGGCGGCCAGCGCGCCGAGGTTGCCGAGCAGCACCGTGAGTCCGCTCACCAACCCATAGTCGCGGGCGCGGAACCATACGGTGTTGCTGCGCATCAGCCCGACGAACACCACCGACACCCCCAGTCCCACCAACAGCCGGCCGGCGGCGGCCTGGGCGAAGGTCTGCGCCAGGCCGAACAGCACCGAACCCACCCCGGCGGTGAGATTGCCGACGGTCACCACCCGGCGCGCCCCCAAAGTGTCGGCCAGCACCCCGGCGGGGAGCTGCATGGCGGTATACAGGCAGTAGTACATGGCCGCCAACAGCCCCAGGCTGGCGCCGCTGGTGGCAAAGGCGGCGCTGAGCTGCGGCGCCACCACCGCTGGCGCCATGCGGTGGAAGAACACCAGCATGTAGGACAGGGCGAGGATGCCGTAAATGCTCCAGCGAGCACGCTGGAAGCGGGCGTGCTCGCGCTCAGGCGGCATGCCGGCCCGCTCGCGGCCAGGCGACCAGCACCAGGGTGCCAAGGATCACTGCCCCACCCAGCAGGGTGCGCGGCTGCGGCCGCTCGCCCAACAGCAGGAAGGCGAAGAGGATACCGTAGACCGGCTCCAGGGCGGTGATCAGCCCGGCCAGTTGGGCACGCACCGCGCTCAGGCCGCGGATGAACAGCGCATGCGACAGCGCGGTACACACGACTCCGAGCAGCAGCAACAACCCCAGCTCGGCCGCCATCGGCCAGCGTCCGAACCAGAACAGGCCGGGGACGAGCATGAGCGCAGCCCAGAGGTTCTGCCACAGCGCCACTCTGAGCGGCGACTCGCCACGGCTGGCGCGGTTGAGCAAGGCCAGCACGGCGAAGGAAAGCCCCGAGGCGATGCCCCACAGCAGTCCCTGGGTGAGCGAGTCGCCCAGGTCGAAGCGCGGCACCACCAGCACCAGTCCCAGACTGACCAGGCCGGCGCTGAGCAAATCGAAGGGACACAGCCGCTCGCCGCTGGTCCACGGCTCCAGCAGAGTGATGAACAGCGGGAAGCTGGCGAAGCCGAGCAGGCCGATGGCCACACTGGAAAGCTGGATGGCGTGGAAGAAGGTGAACCAGTGCAGGACCAGTACCGCCCCGCTCAGGGCGAGCCGCGCCATGCCCTGCCGTGGGCGCAGTGTCGCGCCGCCCAGCGCCAGCGCCAGACTCAGGGTCAGGGCGGCGAACACGGTGCGCCCGAAGACGATGATGAGCGCCGGCAGGGTCAGAAACTTGCCGAACAGCCCGGCCAGACCGAACAGCAGCACGGCGATGTGGATGTCCCAGAGGCCGGGGCGGGGCATGGTCAGCATGCCTAGCTCATCCCCAAACCCAGGACCAGACCAGGAACACCCCCATCCCTGCCACGATGGTGGCAAGCAGGCTGCCCCGCCACACCCCCACCGCCAGGGCTGCCACGGCGCCGGCCAGGCGGGCGTTGTCCGCACCTAGCGCCAGACCACCGTCGTCGCCGAGCAGCACCGCCGGGGCGACGATGGCCGCGAGCACTGCCGGCGGCACGTAACGCAGCACCCGCAGCCAGCCCTCGGGCAGGCGGATGCGCCCGCTCAGGGCCAGCAAGGGATAGCGGATGAGGAAGGTCACCAGCGCCATGCCGGCGATCAGCCCAAACTCGTTCATCAACGCGCCTCCTGGGGGCAGGGCCGGGCGGCGGGAGCCCAGTGTTCGCAGGTCACGCCGGCGGCGATGCCGGCCAGCGCCGCCACCATCAGACCAAGCTGGTGCGGCAGGCCGTGGGCGAGCAGCGCCACGCTGCCGGCCACCAGCACCGCCACCAGCAGCGGCTTGTGCCGCAAATAGGGTACCAGCATGCCGAGGAAGGTGGCGGACATGGCGAAATCGAGCCCCCAACTGCGGGCGTCGGGGATGGCCTGGCCCAGGCTCACCCCGGCCAGGGTGCAGAGCTGCCAGCTCAGATACATGCCCAGAGCCGCACCGAGGTGGAACCAGTGCTTGTACGGCGCGCCGTCTGGCTGCTGGTAGCGGGCGATGGCCACGGCAAAGGCCTCGTCGGTGAGAGTGAAGCCGAGCGGCAGCTTCCAGCGCTGCGCCAGGGGGCCGACGTGGGGCAGCAGGCTGGCGGCATAGAGCAGATGGCGCAGGTTGACCACGAAGGTGGTGAGGATGATCACCGGCACGCTGGCGCCGGCCATGAGCAGGCCCACGGCGATGAACTGGGAGGAGCCGGCGAACACGAAAGCCGACATGGCCAGGGTGGCGGCCAGCGACAGCCCGGCGCTGCTGGCCAGGGTACCGAAGATCAGGCCGAAGGGGATGGCGCCGACGATCAGCGGGAACACGGCGCGCGCCCCGGACCAGAACTCCTGGCGCGGCGTCGGCCCGGGCGCCGTGCCGGGGACAGTGGTGTAAGGCATGGCGGGAGACGACCTCGAGCGGGAATTGCGATGCAGCCAGGCTAGGGCAGCAGCAAAGGGCGGTCTTGTACGTTATTTATTGCCCGCCCGGCAGGCGAGCGCGTACTGGCCCGGCGTCACCCCGGTGAGGCGCTTGAAGTGGCGGTGCAGATGGCTCTGGTCGGTGAAGCCGGTGTCCACCGCCACCGCGGCGATGGGCAGTCCGGCGCCGAGCAGCGCCTTGGCCCGCGCCACCCGCAGTTGCACTAGGTAGGCGTGGGGCGGCAGACCGTAGCGCCGCTGGAACAGGCGCAGCAGGGTGAGCGGCCGCAGCCCGGCCACTGCCGCCAACTGCGCCAGCGACAGCGGTTCGGCCAGGTGCCCGTGCAGGAACTCCACCACCCGCCGCAGCGCCTCGTTCTCCTGCCCCAAGTGGGCGGGTACCGGGCGGCGTTCGGCATGGCGGCGCACCAGTTGCGCCAGGGTCCAGAGCAGTCGCGATTCCCGCTCCAGCAGCGATGCGTCTCGCTCCAGGACCTGGTGCAGGCGGAACAGCTCCAAGGCCAGGGGCGGATCATCGATCACCGCCTGCGGGAAGAAGGGGATGGCACCGGCGCTGTCTTCGAGCTCGCCCAGCGCCCGCTGCAGCAGCGCCGCCTCGGGGTAGAACATGCGGTAGCGCCAACCCTCGGGGGTGCCGGCGTAGCCGGTGTGCACCTCGCCGGGGTGACAGATGACGATACGCCGGGCGCCGGCGTGATGGGTCGCCCCGCGGTAGGCGAAAGACTCCACCCCGGATTCGATCACGCCCAAGGCATAGCCTTCGTGGCTATGGCGGGAGAAGCTGTGGGTGACGTAGGTAGCGCGCAGCAGCTCCAGCCCGCCCAGCTCCGCATCGCGCCAGAAGTGGGCCTGTTCGCGCGGCATGGGGTTGTTCATGGGGCTTTGCTCCGCTGCTCGCCGATCCGATGCCGGCAGGACATTGGGCATTATACTGCCGCGCTCCCGCGGCTGGGTCTGGCACGTTCCCGCGCCTGCACCAAGCACCCGAAGATTGCCGCAAGCGCCGGCTGCGGTTAAAGTTCTCCGCAACGGATTGCGTCCCCTTCCAGCAGGCCGCTGTCCCGCGCACCTCGCCGGCTGTTCCGGCGCGGGTCCAGTCCATCCAGCCATCGCTGTCTAGCGTCCACCAGGTAGCGCTCTGCATGACCCAGCACCGTCTCGTCCATCGGTTCGCCGTGTTTTGCTTCGCTCTGCTCGCGGCAGGCTGCGCCCACACCCAGAATCTCGACAGCGGCGTCTATGATCCTCTGGAGTCCTACAACCGTGCCATGTTTCGCTTCAACGACACGGTGGACAAGGCGGTGCTCAAACCGGTGGCGCAGGGCTACAAGGCCATCACTCCCGAGCTCGTGGACACCGGCATCAGCAACTTCTTCAGCAACCTGGGCGACGTGGTGGTGCTGGCCAACGATCTGCTGCAGTTCAACTTCCGTCAGGCCGCCAGCGACGCCTCCCGCATCGTCTACAACACCACTTTCGGCCTGGGCGGGCTGATCGACGTCGCCAGCCACATGGATCTGCCCAAGCACGAGGCCGACTTCGGCCAGACCCTGGGCCGCTGGGGGGTGGGCGAGGGTGCCTACCTGGTATTGCCCTTGCTCGGCCCCAGCACCGTGCGCGATACCTTCGGCCTGGCCGGTGATTACGCTGTCCATCCCCTTGCCGACTACAATCCGGAGAGCCACCGCTATGCCCTGGGAGGCCTCAACGTAGTCGACCAGCGCGCCGATTTGCTGCGCCTCGAACGCGCCCTCGGCGAGGCCATCTTCGATCCTTATGCCCAGCAGCGCGACGCCTACCTGCAGCGCCGGCGCAATCTGATCCAGGGCGACGGCCCGCCTTCTATCCTGCGCGAGCTGGAAGAGCTGGAGCAGGAAGAACCCGGCGAGGATGCCGGCAGGAGCGGCCGGTAGGTCGTCCCGGAGCTGCCGCCATGATCACCGTCGCTGTCTACGACTTCCTCACCGAGGCCGAGATCGCCCGCGGCCGGCTGCTGGTCGAGGGCATCCCTTGCCAGCTGGCCGACGCCCACCTGGTGCAGACCGACTGGCTGGCCAGCATCGCCGTGGGCGGCATCAAATTGCAGGTGACGGCGACCGATGCCGAACGCGCCCGGGCTATCCTCGACCGCGATTTCTCCGACGAGCTGTGATACGGCTTCCAGTAAGTGCCGCTCATTACCGCTGGAGCGGGTATTCGGCTGCGCTCAATCTCGCGCCTCCTCTTTGGGGCGCTCGAATCGACAGCGCCGGCCTTCTGCTCCCGGCAGCGGCCGTCGCTGACGACGCTACGCCGAACACCCACCCCCGCAGAAACCACCGCTTTATTGGGAACCGGACGATTCTTTAGGAACGCGGCATGAAACTGCGTCGCTCCCTGATCGAAGCGCTGCTGGGCACGCTCGCCCGCATGCCGCTGCCGCGGGTGCACGCCCTGGGCGCCGCCCTGGGCTGGCTGCTGTGGCGCATCCCCAACAGCCAGCGCCGCATCGCCGCCACCAACCTGGCGCTGTGCTTTCCCAGGCTGTCCGCTGCCGAGCGCCGGTGGCTGCTGCGCGCAAGCCTGATCGAGACCGGCAAGACCGTCCTCGAACTGGGGCCGCTATGGCTGTGGCCGGGCGAGCGGGTGCTGGCGCAGATTACGGCAGTCGAAGGCGAGGAGGACTGGCGTGCGGCGCTGGCGGCCGGGCGCGGCGGCATCGCCATCACCCCCCATCTGGGCGCCTGGGAGGTGGCGGGGTTGTACGTCTCCCGTCACTACCCCATCACCACGCTGTACCGGCCCAGCCGTCACGGCATCGACGAGTTGATCCGCCACGGCCGCGAACGGCTCGGCGCGCGCACCGTGCCCACCGACCAGCGCGGCGTGCGGGCCCTGTTCCAGGCCCTCAAGGCCGGCGAAGTGCTGGGGATCCTGCCCGATCAGGATCCCGGCCCTGAAAACGGCGTGTTCGCCCCCTTCTTCGGCATCCCCGCTGCCACCATGGTGCTGGTGTCGAAACTGGCCATGAAGCAGCGCTGCCCAGTGTTCCTAGTAGTAGCGGAGCGCCTGCCGCAGGGACGCGGCTACTGCATCCGCTTCACGCCGCTGCCGCAGGGCATCGCCGAGGAGCCGCTGGAGCATTCGGTGGCCGTGCTCAACCAGGCCGTGGAGCAGGAGGTGCGCCGCCTGCCGGCGCAGTACCTGTGGACCTACAAGCGCTTCAAGAGCCGCCCGCCCGGCGCGCCGCGGCGCTACCCGTGAGCCGCCGGCCATGCCAAAGCCGGCCCGATCCCGAGCAAATCGGCTCCGCGGCTGGTCTATGTAAGGTACTTCTGCCCTGCGGAGCATCACGATGATCCCTACATCGTTATTGATACGCCCCTATCGGGAAGCGGATTTCCCCGCCCTGGTCGCTGTCGTCGAGGCCGCTTTTGCCGAATATTGGGGACGGTCGGCGCCATCTGCCGGTGCCGAGCACAAGACCCACGACATCGTGCGCGCCGAACTGAGCGAGGCTGCAGCCCTCGTCGCCGAGCGCAAAGGCGCACTGGTGGGCTGCGTGTTCTATCGTCCCCATGGCGATGCCGTCTACCTGGATCGTCTCGCAGTTGTGCCCGGCCATCGCCGCCGCGGCATCGCCTCGGCCCTCGTCGGCGCGGTCGAGCACAGCGCTCAGGAGCAGGGATATGCGCGCTTGATCCTGTCGGTGCGCCTGCTCTTGGAACACCAGCAGCGCTTCTTCCGGCGGCTCGGCTTCGAGTTTGCCGCCTATGGCAGCCACGAGGGCAGCAACGAACCCGCTTATATGAAAATGGTCAAGACCATTGCCCAGCCGGTCCCGCCTCACAGCACCGGTTGAGCGCAGCGCCCGCGCCCCCGAGCGGGCAGCTCCGTCCAGCGCATGGGAAGATCGTCCGGCAGCGCACTGGCGGATGAGGAGAGCAGACCATGACGCAAGCCCGTAACATCCTCGGCGGCCCGCTGCAGACCTGCAGTCGCAGCCCGCTCACTGGCTTCTATCGCAGCGGCTGCTGCGAGACCGGTCCCGACGATCGCGGCTCGCACACCGTGTGTGCGCAGATGACGGCGGAGTTCCTGGCCTTCAGCCGCGCGCGCGGCAACGACCTCAGCACGCCGCGCCCGGAGTACGGCTTCCCCGGCCTCAGGCCCGGGGACCGCTGGTGCCTGTGCGCCGGTCGCTGGCGCGAGGCGCTGCAGGCCGGGGTGGCGCCACCGGTACTGCTGCGCGCCACCCATTGGGGCGCACTCGCGCTCGTCGCTTACGATGATCTCAAGCGGCACGCCCTGGACGTGGACGATGCCATGCTCCGCTAGCCCAGCCAGGCCCGCACTGCCATGGTCCGCTCGTCCCACCTGGACACGGTGGCTCCCGGCGTGCGCAGTTCCTCGAAGCGGCGCATGGCCTCGGCACGGGCATCGGCGGCGCTGGCCGCAGCGACGGTGCCGATCACCACGCCGTTTTGCAGCACGTCCCAAAAACGCTTGCGCTGCGGGCGGTTGCTGTGGTCGTTCATGGGGGCGTGGTAGTGGATGTGCTCAGTCTCCGGCAGCGCTCTGCCGTTCCAGTCGGCGCAGGAATACCTCCATCTCCTTGGCTGCCTGCCGGTCGCCTTTGGCCATGGCGGTGGCGATACCGCGACGGTAGGTCTCCATGGCTTCGTCGCGTTGACCAGCGCCGGTCAGGGCTTGGCCGAGCAGCTTCCAGGCCGCCGAATAGCTGGGATCATGGACCAGGGCGGCGCGCAGGTGTGCCACCGCCCGGCGCGCATCGCCGGCGCGCAAGTAGGCCCCGCCCAGAGTAAAGCGCACCAGGGCGTTGTCCTGCCCGCGGGCCAGCAGCGCCTCGAAGCGCTCGATCATGCTGTCCGCCATACCTCGCTCTCCGCTATCTAAGCTCCAACCTCTGGCTTCTGCGCCACCAGCAAGGCTTCGCCGCGCCAGCCGCGACCGAGGTCGCCGACCAGCCCTTCCTCCCGATAGGCGCGCACTCGTAGACCGGAGAACAGCGCCAGCAGTTCGTTGTCATCCAGCAGATAGGCCGGGTTGCGCGGCCCGCCCTCCCCCAGCCGGGCCTTGGTGAAGGTCTGGTAGAACAACAGCCCGCCGGGCCGCAGCGCCTGGCTCAGCACCGGGGCCAGGGCGCGTTCCAAGAAGCGACTGACGGTGATGACGTCGAAGCTCTGCGGCGGCGGCGGACAGGCGATGACATCGCGCTGCTCGACATGGATGGGCAGGGCGCGCGCCGCCGCCAGCTCCGCCAAGCGCGCCACGGCCACCGCCGACAGATCCCAGGCCCAGGTCTCCAGCCCGGCTTCAGCCAGCAGCAGGGCGTTGCCACCCAGGCCGCAGGCCAGATCCAGGGCGCGCCCGGTGGCCGGCAGCAGATGCCGATACTCGCTCAGTACCCGTGCCGCCTCTGGCATCGCCGCGCCATTCGCCCGGTAGCGCTCGTCCCACTGGCGGCGCAGCTCCTCGCTCTCGTTCATGCTCTTCCCCCTCGACGCTGCCGCCGACTGAACCCCGGCAGCGCATCGCGCTCTATACTGCCATGCTGCGGTGCCAGCCGCAGTTGGCGTTCACTCAGGTGACGAGTCCGGTCATGCCCAGATCCGAAGAACTGCAAGCCCGTCTGGCCCAGCTCAAGCAGGCCTACGTCGAGTCCCTGTCCGGGCGCGCCGCCACCCTGCGGCAGCTCTGGCACAGTCTGCGCCTGGCCTGGGATCCGGCCACGGCGCGCCAGCTACAGACCCTGGCCCATCAGCTGGCTGGCTCCGGTGGCAGCTTCGGCTTCGCCGACATCACCGAGCAGGCCCGCGACCTGGAGCACCGCCTCGCCACCTGCGGCGATCCGGCCCAGATGCCCTCCGCTCCTGACCTGGAAGCGCTGGAAGCCGCGCTGGAAAGCCTGTGCCGGACCCTGCTGCGGCACGCTCCCGCCGGGGATTAGGCCAGCGCCCCGCCGCAGCTCGACCCCTGCCCGGCGGTACAACCGTAGCAGTGGTCGGCCACCATGATGGGGTTGCCGTCCAGATCCACCCCAATCAGCTCCCGAATGTGCACCCGCGGCCGGCTGGCATGCACCAGCGGGATGCCCAGCATCTGGTTGAAGTCGCAGTCGTAGGCGTAGCCGCGCCAGTCGACGCTGAGCAGGTTGCGGCACATGACGTTTTCTAGGTTCTCCGGGCGGTAGGCGTCCTTGAGCAGCTGCATATAGGCCTGAAACCTGCCCTCTTTGAGCAGGGTGTTGCCGAAGCGCTGGATGGGCATGTTGGCCAGGGTGAACAGGCGGTTGAAGACGATGCCGAACTCCTCGCCGAGATGCCGCCGGTAGTCCGCTTCCAGGACGGCCTGGGGCGGCGGCAGGAAGGCGCCCAGGGGATTGTAGACCAGATTGAGGGTAAGCCCCGAACCCGCCACCCCGTAACCCAGGGCGTTGAGGCGGCGCAGGGCCCGGATGCTGGCCTGGAATACCCCTTTGCCGCGCTGGGCGTCGACGTTGTCCTCGCTGTAGCAGGGCAGCGACGCCACCACCTCCACCCGCTGCGCCGCCAGGAACTCAGCCAGATCTTCGTGGCCGGGCTCTTCCAGGATGGTGAGGTTGCAGCGGTCCATCACCTTCGCATCCAAGGTGCGGGCGGCGCGCACCAGGTAGCGGAAATGGGGATTGAGTTCGGGCGCCCCGCCGGTGATGTCCAGGGTGGCGGCGCCGCAGGCGCGCAGCAGCGCCAGCACCTCCTCCACCGTCTCCCGCCCCATCATCTCGCGGCGGTTGGGGCCGGCGGCCACGTGGCAGTGGACGCAGACCTGGTTGCAGCGGTAACCCAGGTTGACCTGGAGGATCTCCAGGCGCTTGCGGCGAATGGCGGGAAAATCGGTGTGGCGCAGCAACGGCAGGGTGGCACGCATGAAGAAGCTTCCTCGGGTCGGGACCACTTCCTACAGCATACGCTCCCCCAATGCCGGCGGATGCATCACGTGCGGCCCGATTGATCGGTTCGCCCAGCGGCGCATGGAGTGGGTCACGCCACTGCCTTCACAGGCCGCCGAAGCGGGCATAGAAGTACGGCGCCGCCTGCGGCAGCGGGCCGTCGGCGGTCTCCAGTACCTGCATCAGGTGGCGTTCGCTGGGCTCTTGCACCAGCCGGTAGAGGTTGCGGCACAGCAAGCGGGCGGCGGTGCCGGCCCAGTCGGCGGGCAGCAGCTCGTCGGGCAGTTGCGGATCGCGCAACAGTACCCGCCGGTAGTCGTGGATCAGCAGGGTGCGCACCAGGAAGCACGGCTCCGGATCCAGCGCTCCCTCGGCGGCGTTGAGGCTGCGCCACAGCGGCCGGTAACGCTCCAGGAACTGACGGTAGTCCTGGGAGAGCTGTTGCAGATTCCAGCAGCTGCCGACCCATTCCTGCAGCGGATGGCCGGCGAAGCGCTCCTCGCTGCGGGCGGTCATCACTACCACCTTGTCCTGCACCTCCAGCGCCTGCAGGGTGTCCATGACCTCACCGGTGTCGCGGCCGGGATGGGCCAGCACGCCAGGGGCGATCATGCCGAAGCCCTGCCAGGACAGCTCGCGGCGGATCTGCTCGCGTTGCTCGCCGTCGAGCCCCGGCAGAGCGGCGAACACCAGGCACCACTGGCCGTCCCAGTGGCTCTGCGGCACGGCGTAGATACGTCGATAGGCACTCTCGAAGCGGCGCCGGCCGGCGCTGGTCAGGCTGTAGTAGCTGCGCCGCCCCACCTGCTCCGAGGTCAGCCAGCTCTCCTTGGATAGACGGAACACCGAGGTGCGCACCAAGCGCCCGTTGAGGCCGAACGGCTCCAGCAGGCGGATCAGGCTGCCCAGCCAGACCCGACCACCGTGGGGCGCGATGGCATCGCCATAGACAGTGATGATCAGCGATCCGGCCCGCAGCGGTCGTCGCTCGCGGAACTCGGCCATCAACCGCTCAACCGCATCGTGATACGTCATTGTCGATCGTTTTTGTATAGTTGTATCATGTGACACGATAAACATACTCAGTCGATCAGCAACTCTTTAATATTAAGCGAAATTACTGACATGATGTGATTCAACAGAACAAGAATTGATCATATTGTTGACTCGCGTCCAAGAAGTTGACAGCGGAGACCAGGGCTTCATAGATTAGTTTCAAGAGAAACTAAATTGCCTGCCGACGACACCGGAGCGGGATCTGCACTCTCCAGGGAGGGGCAAAGGCGGGAGTCGTTCTGGTGCGTCCGGTGGCAGCAGTCCCCAACCACCACAGTGGAGAAAAACGACATGCTCAACAAGACACTGCGTCGCGGTCTGCTGGCCGCGTCCGTCGCCCTCGGCGTCTTCGCCGGCACCGCCCAAGCGGCCGAACCGATCAAGATCGGCGCCTTCCTGTCGGTCACCGGTCCGGCCGCCTTCCTCGGCGATCCCGAGCTCAAGACCCTGCAGCACTATATCAAGAAGATCAACGATCAGGGCGGCGTGCTCGGCCGGCCGCTGGAGCTGGTGCACTATGATGACGCTGGGGACGCCGCCAAGGCGCGCACTTTCGTCAAGCGCCTGCTGGAGTCCGACAAGGTGGACCTGATCGTCGGCGGCACCACCACCGGCACCACCATGGCGGCGGTGCCTCTGGTCGAGCAGGCGGAGACCCCGTTCATCTCCCTGGCCGGTGCGGTAGTCATCGTCGACCCGGTAAAGAAATGGGTGTTCAAGACTCCGCACACCGATAAGATGGCGGCCGAGAAGATCTTCGAGGACATGAAGAAGCGCGGCATCACCAAGATCGGCCTGATCTCCGGTACCGGCGGCTTCGGTGCCTCGGGCCGCGAGCAGTCCCTGGCGGTGGCGCCCAAGTGGGGCATCGAGATCGTCGCCGACGAGACCTACGGGCCCAAGGACACCGACATGACCGCCCAGCTCACCAAGATCAAGAACACCCCCGGCGTGCAGGCGGTGCTCAACTTCGACTTCGGCCAGGGTCCGGCCATCGTCACCAAGAACTACAGGCAGCTCGGCATCAACCTGCCCTTCTACCAGTCCCACGGCGTGGCCTCCAAGAGCTTCATCGAGCTCGCCGGCGAGGCTGCCGAGGGCGTGCGCCTGCCGGCCGCCGCCCTGCTGGTGGCCGAGCAACTGCCCGATAACGACCCGCAGAAGCCGGTGGTGGTGGAGTACAGCAAAGAGTACAGCGAAACCTTCAAGCAGGAGGTCTCGACCTTCGGCGGCCATGCCTACGATGGCCTGATGCTGGCGGTCGACGCCATCAAGCGCGCCGGCTCCACCGACAAGGCCAAGGTACGCGACGCCCTGGAGAATACCCGCGGCTATATCGGTACCGGCGGCGTGGTCAACATGTCCCCCACCGATCACATGGGGCTCGATCTCAGCGCCTTTCGCATGCTGGAGATCAAGGGCGGCAACTGGAGTCTGCTCCCCTGACGCCGCCGGTCCACGACCGCCGGCAGCAGTATGACGCTGTAACCGCAGCCGACCCCGTCTGCGTGGCGGGGGCGGCCTTGCCGGAGTAATAGGCCATGTTCGCCGAGTTCCTGCAGTTTCTGTTCTCCGGGATCACCATCGGGGCGACCTACGCCCTGGTGGCCCTGGGTTTTACCCTGATCTACAACGCTAGCCACGTGATCAACTTCGCCCAGGGCGAGTTCATCATGATCGGCGGTATGAGCACTGTGTTTCTGCTCAAGGCCGGTCTGCCGCTGCCGGTTGCCATTCCGCTGGCGGTGGCCGGCACCGTGCTGGTCGGTCTCGCCCTGGAGAAGTTCGCCGTGGAGCCGGCGCGCAACGCCCAGGTAGTGACTATCATCATCATCACCATCGGCGCCTCCATCCTGTTGCGCGGCCTGGCCCAAGTGATCTGGGACAAGCAGATCCACGCCCTGCCGCCGTTTTCCGGCGATTCACCGATCGCCGTCGGCGGCGCCACCATCCTGCCGCAGAGCCTGTGGGTGCTGGGGGTGAGCGGGCTGATCGTGGCGGCGCTGGCCTGGTTCTTCAACCGCACCCTGCTGGGCAAGGCCATCCTGGCCACCGCCTACAACCCCGGCGCGGCGCAGCTGGTTGGCGTCAACACCCGCTTCGTGCTGCTCTTGAGCTTCGGCCTGTCGGCCGGCTTGGGCGCGATCGCCGGCATCCTCATCGCGCCGATCACCACCACCAACTACGAGATCGGCATCATGCTCGGCCTCAAGGGCTTCGTCGCCGCCGTGCTGGGCGGCCTGGGCAGCGGCGTCGGTGCCGTCGTCGGCGGCCTGCTGCTAGGTGTGGCCGAGGCCATGACTGCCGGCTATCTGTCCTCGGAGTACAAGGACGCCATGCCCTTCGTACTCATCCTGCTGGTGCTGTTCTTCCTGCCGAACGGTCTGTTCGGCGCCCGCGGTACGGAGCGCGTGTGATGACCTGGCTGCAATCCCGCTGGGGCGGACTGGTGCTGCTGGCCGCCAGCATCGCCGTGCTGCCCCTGTTCCTCGCCAACAACTACCACTACGACGTGGCCATCCAGATCGCCATCAACGCCACCGTGGTGGTCGGCCTCAACCTGCTGATCGGCTACGCCGGCCAGATCAGCCTGGGCCACGCCGGCTTCTTCGGCCTGGGCGCCTACGGCTCGGCCATCCTCACTGCCGTCTACGGCTGGCCGCCGCTGCTCGCTCTGCTCGCCGGGGTGCTGGCGGTGGCGGCGCTAGCCTTCCTCATCGCCCGGCCGATCCTGCGCCTCAAGGGGCACTATTTGGCCATGGCCACCCTCGGCTTCGGTATCATCATCAGTATCGTCATCACCAACGAGGCCGAGCTCACCGGCGGTCCCGACGGCATGGTGGTGCCGCCGTTCACCCTCCTCGGCTGGAGCGTGACCGGCGCGCAGACCTGGTACTGGCTGTTCGGCATTCTGTTGCTGCTCGCCGTGTGGCTGTCGCTCAACCTGATCGATTCACCGGTGGGCCGGGCGCTACGCGCAGTGCACGGCTCCGAGGTGGCAGCCCAGGTGGCCGGTATCGACACCACTGGCTACAAGGTGCTGATCTTTGTAGTCTCGGCGGTGTTTGCCGCCTTGGCGGGCAGCCTGGCGGCCCACTACACCGAATACCTGACCCCGGACAAGGCCGGCTTCTTCCACTCCATCGAGTTCGTGGTGATGGTGGTGGTGGGCGGCATGGCCTCCACCTACGGGGCGGTGATCGGGGCGGTGATCATCACACTGCTGCCGCAACTGCTCACCGGCTTCGATGAGTGGGAGATGGTGGTATTCGGTGCCATCCTCATGGGCACCATGATCTTCTTGCCCCGAGGCCTGGTGCCCACCCTGCAGGGGCTGCTGCGGAGGGGGACGCGATGAGCGACATCCTGCGCGTGGAACACCTGAGCAAGTCCTTCGGCGGCGTGCACGCCGTGCAGGACCTCAACTTCCGCATCAAAAAGGGCAGCATCCACTCGGTGATTGGCCCCAACGGCGCCGGCAAGACCACTCTGTTCAACCTCATCACCGGCGTCTACACCCCGACCAGCGGCGCCATCTACCTGGATGGCGAGGACATCACCGGCCAGCCGCCGTACCGGCTGGCACGCAAGGGCATGAGTCGCACTTTCCAGAACCTGCAGATCTGCATGAACATGACGGCGCTGGAGAATGTCATGGTGGGGCGCCATCTGCACCTGGAGCGCAGCTTCCTCAAGGCTCTGCTGCGGTGGCCTTCCATCACCCGCGGCGATCGCAAATGCCGGGAGCAGGCGGCGCAGTTGATGGAGTTCGCCGGCATCGGCCGCTACATCGACGCCGACGCCAGCAGCATGCCCTACGGGGCGCTCAAGCGCCTGGAGATTGCCCGGGCGCTGGCCGCCGAGCCCCGATTGCTGCTGCTGGACGAGCCGGCTGCCGGTCTCAATCCCAAAGAGACTGCCGAGATCGACGAACTGATCCAGAAGGTCGCCGAGTCCGGGGTGACGGTGGTGCTGGTGGAGCACGACATGAAGCTGGTGATGCACATCTCCAGCCACATCCTGGTGCTGGACTACGGCAAGAAGCTGGCCGAGGGCACGCCGGCCGAGATCCGGGCCAACCCCGACGTCATCGCCGCCTACCTGGGAGCCGCCTGAGATGACCGACGCCCTGCGCATCATCAACGCCGAACACGGCAGTATGTGGCGAGTGCTCAGCCTGCTCGACAGCCTGCGTGCCGAGCTGGAGGAGACCGCCGCCCCGCCGCACAGCGAGCTGTTCACTCTGATCTTCGATTACCTATCCTCCTACGCCGATCGCATGCACCACCCCAAGGAGGATGACTTCCTGTTCGCCATCCTGCGCCGCCGCGATCCCGCTGCGGCGGTCCTGATCGACGAGCTGCAGGCCGAGCACCGGCGCGGCGCCGAGCTGATGGACGAGCTGCGCCTGGACCTGGAGCATGTGCTGCGCCATCACCCCCACGGCCGCGAGCGTTTCTGCGCGCGGCTGCGCGATTACATCGAGATGGAGCGTGGCCACATCAACAAGGAGGAAGGGCAGCTCATGCCCCTGGCGCGGGAGCGCCTGACCGAAGTGGACTGGCTGGAGATCAACCGCGCCTTCGCCGACAACCGCGATCCGCTGTTCGGCGAGGAGAGCCAGGCCGAGTTCCGCGAACTGCGCCGGCGCATCGCCCATCTCGCACCGACACCCCATGGTCTGGGCGGACAGGCGCGGGTGGTGGTACACGCACCGGCGCCCGCCGTCGGCGCACCGCTGCTGGAAGTAGAAGACCTCACCAGCCACTACGGTCGCATCCAGGCCTTGCGCGGCATCAGTTTGCGGGTGCGGCAAGGCGAGCTGGTGGCCCTGGTGGGCGCCAACGGCGCCGGCAAGACCACCCTGCTGCGCACCATCTCCGGGCTGCAGCCGGCCTCCGGCGGGCGTATCCTGTTCCAGGGCCAGGACATCACCCGCCTGCGCGCCGACCTGCGGGTGCGACTCGGTATCACCCAGAGCCCGGAGGGTCGGCAGGTCTTCGGGCCGCTATCGGTGGAGGACAACTTGCGCCTGGGCGCCTACAGCCGGGCCAAGGCCAAGGCCGGCATGGCCGAGGACCTGGAACGCATCTATGATCTCTTTCCCATCCTGCGCGAGAAGCGCCGCCTGCCCGCCGGCACCCTGTCCGGTGGCCAGCAGCAGATGCTGGCCATGGGCCGGGCGCTGATGGGCCGGCCGCGCCTGCTGCTGCTGGATGAGCCCAGCATGGGCTTGGCGCCGCTGCTGGTGGAGGAGATCTTCAGCGTGGTACGGGAGCTGAAGAGACAGGGCATGACCATCTTCCTGGTGGAGCAGAATGCCCACGCTGCGCTGTCCATCGCCGACACCGGCTACGTCATCGAAACCGGCGCCACCGTGCTCAGCGACCGCGGCCCGGCGTTGCTCGCCAACGAGCGGGTGAAGGCGGCGTATCTGGGGATTTGAGGACGAGCGCCCTCCCCCTCGGGGGGAGGGTAAATACCAGCGCTCAGCGCTTCATGGCATCGAAGAACTCGGCATTGGTGCGGGTCGCTTTGAGGCGCTCCAACATGAACTCCATGGCCTGCAGCTCATCCATGGGATGCAGCAGCTTGCGCAGGATCCACATCTTCTGCAGGTCGTCGGGATCGGTGAGCAACTCCTCGCGGCGGGTGCCGGAGCGGTTGATGTGAATGGCGGGGAAGATGCGTTTCTCGGAGATACGCCGATCGAGGTGGATCTCCATGTTGCCGGTGCCCTTGAATTCTTCATAGATCACGTCGTCCATACGCGATCCGGTGTCGATCAGAGCGGTGGCGATGATGGTCAGCGAGCCACCCTCCTCGATGTTGCGGGCTGCGCCGAAGAAGCGCTTGGGTCGGTGCAGAGCATTGGCATCGACACCGCCGGTGAGCACCTTGCCGGAGCTGGGCACCACGGTATTGTAGGCACGCGCCAGACGGGTGATGGAGTCGAGCAGGATGACCACGTCGCGCTTGTGCTCGACCAGGCGCTTGGCCTTCTCGATCACCATCTCGGCCACCTGCACGTGGCGGGTGGCGGGCTCGTCGAAGGTCGAGGCCACCACCTCGCCGCGCACCGAGCGTTGCATCTCCGTCACTTCTTCGGGCCGCTCATCGATGAGCAGCACGATGAGGTAACACTCGGGATGATTGGCGGCGATACTCTGAGCGATGTTTTGCAGCATCATCGTCTTACCGGCCTTGGGTGGGGAGACGATGAGGCCGCGCTGGCCCTTGCCGATGGGGGCGATGAGGTCGATCAGTCGCGCCGTGATGTCCTCGGTGCTGCCATTGCCGCGCTCCATCTGCAGCCGCTCCATGGCGTGCAACGGCGTCAGGTTTTCGAACAGCACCTTGTTTTTGGAATTCTCCGGCGGTTCGTAGTTGATGTCGTTGACCTTGAGCAGGGCGAAGTAGCGCTCGCCCTCCTTGGGCGGGCGGATCTTGCCGCTAACCGTATCGCCGGTGCGCAGATTGAAGCGCCGGATCTGGCTGGGGCTGACGTAGATATCGTCCGGGCCGGCGAGATAGGAGCTGTCGGCACCGCGCAGGAAGCCGAAACCGTCCTGCAGGATTTCCAGCACGCCGTCACCGTAGATATCTTCCCCGTTCTTGGCCAGGGCCTTGAGGATGGCGAAGATCACATCCTGCTTGCGCGACCGCGCCATGCCTTCGAGCTTCAGCTCGGTGGCGATATCGATCAGTTCCGCAGCGGACTTACGTTTGAGCTCGGTCAGATTCATGTAGGCAACTTTTCGGAATGAAACAGGGCTGCCAGAAGGCGGCCTTGGGAGAAGCGGAATGGATGGTTGGTGACGGAAGTGCCGTCTGGCGGCGAAGGCAGTACAAATATTATTTTAGAATAATCAGTACAAAATTAGCATGCTTCAAGGCCGGCGTCCACATCTGCGGACGCCGGAAGCGGCGATGGCCTTACAGATTGCTGTCGATGAAAGCGGCCAGCTGGGATTTGGACAAGGCCCCCACCTTAGTCGCCTCGACATTACCGTTGCGGAACAGCATCAGGGTAGGAATGCCGCGGATACCGTACTTGGGTGGGGTAGCCGGGTTGTCGTCGATGTTGAGCTTGGCCACTTTGAGACGGCCGGCGTACTCCTCGGCCACTTCATCCAGGATCGGAGCGATCATCTTGCAGGGCCCACACCACTCGGCCCAGTAATCCACCAGCACCGGCTGCTCGGAATTCAGCACCTCGGCCTCGAAGGTGTCATCGGTCACGTGCACGATACGGTCACTCACGGCATTCGCCTCCAGCAGGGATTGGGGGTGTCGGCAGACGGGAAACGCCAGGCTAACTCATCGGACTGTCGCGACACTGCGAGCCGGGGGTTGGCGGTCAGCATGCCGCCAACCGAACAGTGCGCGGGCTTTGCCGACGTCGGTATGGCAAAATCCAGCCACGGGTTAAAATATACGATCCATTTCAGCCCAAACCAGACGGCATTGCAACTCCCGCAACCCCCAGGATACCGTAAAACCTCGATGGAAAAACATCATCTCACCTCAGTCACCTTCGCCTCCCTGGGTCTCAACGACGCCCTGCTGGAGAGTCTGGAAGACGCCGGTTTCACCCACTGCACTCCGATCCAAGCCGAAACCCTGCCGCTGGCTATGCAGGGCATCGATCTCGCCGGTCAGGCTCAGACTGGCACCGGCAAGACCGCCGCCTTTCTGCTCGCCACCCTGCACTACCTGATGGAGACCCCGGTGGAGGAGGACAAGGTCGGCCCTTGGGCCATCATCCTCGCCCCTACCCGTGAGCTGGCCATCCAGATCCATCGCGACGCCGAGCTGCTCGGCCGCTACACCGGCCTCAAGTTCGCCGTGGTTTACGGCGGTACCGGCTACGAGAGCCAGCGCCGCACGCTGGAGGAAGGGGTGGACATGATCATCGGCACCCCGGGGCGAATCATCGACTACTACAAGCAAGGTGTGTTCAGCCTCAAGAACATCGAGGTGGTGGTGCTGGACGAGGCCGACCGCATGTTCGACCTCGGCTTCATCTCCGACATCCGCTACCTGCTGCGCAAGATGCCGCCGCCCACCCAGCGGCTCAACTTCCTATTCTCCGCCACCCTCTCCCACCGCGTTATGGAGCTGGCCTACGAGCACATGAACAATCCGCGGGTGGTGAAGATCGAGCCGGAACAAGTCACCGCCGACAAGGTGCGGCAGTGCCTGTACCACGTCGCTGAGAACGACAAGATCAAACTGCTGCTCGGTCTGCTGCACAAGCACCAGCCGCACCGCAGCATCGTCTTCGTCAACACCAAGCGCACCGCCGACCGAGTCGCTGAATACCTGGCCGGCAACGATCACGAAGCAGCAGTGCTGTCCGGCGACATTCCGCAGAACAAGCGCGAGCGCCTGCTGGAGAAGTTCCAGAAGGGCGAGCTGCCGATCCTGGTGGCCACCGACGTGGCGGCGCGCGGCCTGCACATCCCCGACGTCACCCACGTCATCAACTACGACCTGCCCCAGGACCCGGAGGACTATGTCCACCGCATCGGTCGCACCGCCCGCATCGGCGCCAGCGGCGACGCCATCAGCCTGGCCTGCGAGGCCTACGTCTACTCGCTGCCGGACATTGAGGACTTCATCGGCCAGAAGATTCCCACCGAGCCGGTCACCGACGACCTCCTAGTCGATCCCAAGCCGCCCAAGCGCGCCCCGCGCCGCAGCGAAAGCGGTGAACATGGCCGCCGCCGCCGCAGCGGCAGCCGCTGAGCCCTTTCATACAAGTTGCGGACAGGCCCCGGATCACTCCGCCTCTACCCCGGCCGGCGCCCGTAGCAGCCGCAGAAGCTTCGGCAGGCGCCGCTGGGCATCGTGGTAGCCCAGCTCGATCAAGGCCCGGCAGAAGCCGGCCTCGAACAGCAGATAGTTGATCAGCGGCCGTCCGCCTCGGTTCAGCGCCCCCAGCCGCTTGAGCAGCCAGCGCACACTACGCGGCAACTCGTGCACATAGGGCTCGGCCAATAGCCGCACGTCCTGGCTAGGGAACAGCCATTCCAGCTCCACCGGCCGTAGCGCCACCTCGTCACGGTGCTCCGGATCGATGTAGTGGAGGGTATGGTTGATGCGCTTGAGGCGCTCCACGTCCATGTACAGGCTGTCCATGAACAAGGTATCGAGCACATAGCCGGCGATCTGGCCGAAGCTGGGATAGCTCGGCAACTGCCGTAGCGGATGGTCGATGGCCTCGTTGCGCACGCCGATCACCAGCAGCCGCTCCGCCCCCAAATGTAGAGCGGCGCTGAGCGGCGCCAACTGGCGCATGGACCCATCGCCGTAGTAATCGAAACCGATGCGCACGCTGGGGAAGATCAGGGGAATGGCGCTGGAGGCCATCAGGTGGTCCAGGGTGATGGGCCGCGGGATGCCGATGCGCCGGCTGCGCGTCCAGGGGCGAATGCTGTCACGCCCCTGGTAGAAGGTCACCGACTGCCCCGAATAATAGGAGGCGGCAGTGATGCTCAGAGCATGCAGATAGCCGGCATCGATCCAGCGCTGGATGTTCTGCAAGCGCAGTTCCCGCGCCAACAGTTCACGTAGCGGCCGGTTGTCCAGCAGCGCCCGCGGCGCCAGCCAGCCGCGGCCGCCGGCCAGCAGGGTCAAGCCCCAGCGCAGACCGCTCGTCAGCGCTCGCCAGGGCCCGGTACGAAACACTCGCCCGGCATGGAAACTGCTCCAGACCCGTTCCAGTTGCGCCACCGCGGCGCCGAAGTCGTCGGCGCGGCAGGCCAGGGCGGCGGCGTTGATGGCGCCGGCGGACGTGCCGCACAGCACCGGGAAGGGCAACGGCGCGCCACGGGGCAGAGCTTCGGCGATGGCCTTGAGTACGCCCACCTGGTAGGCGGCGCGTGCGCCCCCGCCGGTCAGTATCAGTCCCAGCCGAGGACAGAGTGCGGGGGCCCGTTCCATACGGCCCAATTCAGCGCGGCCGGGGCGGCTCCCCGGGGGGTTGCGCCCCTTCGTGATGGAGCTGGTCGAGCAGCGCCTCGGGCTCCGGCCCGCCGTGTTCGGCCAGGACCTCGCCTCTGCGTCGCAGCATGATCGCGGCGAACACGACGCCGAGTTCGAATAGCAGCCACATCGGCAGCGCCAGCAGCACTTGCGAGATCACGTCCGGCGGAGTCAGGATGGCGCCGGCGACGAAGGCGCCGACGATGATATAGGGCCGCTTGTCGCGTAGGGCTGCGGGTGTGGTCACCCCCATCAGCACCAGCACGATTACCGCCACCGGCACCTCGAAGGCGACGCCGAAGGCGAAATAAATGGTCAGGATGAAGCTAAGCGTCTCGTCGATGTCCGGCATCACCATCACCCCCTCGGGTGCGGTGCCGGCGATGAAATGGAAAAACGCCCGCAACACCACGAACTGAGCGAAGGCCATGCCGACGTAGAACAGCAGCGTGCTCGATACCAGCAGCGGCAGCACCAGGCGCCGCTCGCTACGATACAGTCCGGGCGCGACGAAGGCCCAGATCTGATACAGCACCCAGGGGATGGCGACGAACAGCGCCAGCACCAAGGTGAACTTGAGCGGCGTCAGGAATGGCGAGATGGGCCGGATGCTGGTCATGGGCATGTTTGCCAGCAGCGGCTGGGAGAGCAGTTCGAACAGAGGGTTGGCGAACGGCGCCAGAACGAGGAACACCGCCAGCACCCCGAGTATGGCGCGCAGGATGCGCGTGCGCAGCTCCAACAGGTGGCTGATGAAGGACTGTTCCTGGTCGATGTGCTCGTCGGACACGACAACCTCACGAGGTGCGGGTATCGGAGCTGGGCACGGCGGCCGGCTCGCCCGCGGCGGCAACGGGGCCGGTGGCTGCCGGCGGCTGGGCGGCGGCGGGCGTAGCGCTCTCGCCCTGTCCCGTCAGTTCCTTGGCTAGCGCCTCCATCGCCTCGGCACGCGAGGCATAGGGCGGAATGGCCTCATCGACGTTGCTCTTGAGTTCCGCGGCCAGTTGTTTGAGCTCCTCGTTCACCGGATTCTGGCGCAGGGTCTGCTGCAGTTCGGCCATGTGCAGCTCGCGCTCGACTTCAGCGCGCACTCCGGCCACCAGTTGCCGCATCTTGCCGATCCACAGCCCGGCGGTGCGCGCCAGCCCGGGCAGACGCTCGGGGCCGACCACGATCAGAGCGATGATGGCAATCAGGAACAGCTCCCAGAATCCCACCTCGAACATGGCGGCTACCCGCTCAGGCGGTGTTCTGTTTGTCCTTGCTGCGCTCCACTTCGCCCTCGATCACCCGGCTCTGGGTATTCTGATCGAGCTGCTCCTTGCCCTGCTCGGCGGCGGCTTTCTGCTCGCCCTCCTTCATCGCTTCGCGGAAGCCCTTGATGGAGGCGCCGAGGTCGGAGCCCAGGCTGCGCAGCCGCTTGGTACCGAAGATCAGCAGCACGACCGCCAGTACGATCAGCCAATGCCAGATGCTGAAGCTACCCATGAGTCACCTTCTTGCGATTGCTGTGAGTCGCGGCCTCGCGCACGAGGTCGCTCAGTTGTTGGGGCGCGCTGCCTTCTCCGCCAGGCCGGACAGGCCGAAGCGACGACGCAGTTCCGCCAGCACGGCCTCCGGCCCCAGGCCCTGGTGGGCCAGCAGCACCAGGGTATGGAACCACAGATCGGCAGTTTCGTACACCAGTTGTGTGGGATCTCCGTCCTTGGCGGCCAGTACCGTTTCGGTGGCCTCCTCGCCCACCTTCTTGAGGATGGCATCCAGACCCTTGGCATAGAGCTGGGCCACGTAGGAGCTGTCGGGGTCGGCGTGCTTGCGGGCCTCGAGTATGGCCGCCAGTTGCTGCAGGACGTCGTCGCTCATGCCCCCTCCTCAGCCGCCGTGGCCGCCGTAGATCTGCTCCGGGTCTTTGAGCACCGACTCCACCGTCATCCAGCGCCCGTCCTCCAGGCGCTGGAAGAAACAGCTGTGACGGCCAGTATGACAAGCCACACCGCCGATCTGTTCCACGCTGAGCAGGATCACGTCGCCGTCGCAGTCGAGGCGGATCTCATGCACCTTTTGCACGTGGCCGGAGCTTTCGCCCTTGGGCCACAGCCGGCCGCGCGAGCGCGACCAATACACCGCCTCGCCGCGCGCGGCGGTCAAGGCGAGCGCCTCGCGGTTCATCCAGGCGACCATCAGCACCCGTCCGGAGTCATGCTCCTGGGCGATCACCGGCACCAGACCGTCGGCGTTCCAGCGCACCTGCTCCAGCCAGTCGCTCACAACCTCACCTCGATGCCCTGGGCGGCGAGGAAGCGCTTGGCCTCGCCGATGGTGTACTCGCCGAAGTGGAAGATGCTCGCAGCCAGCACGGCGTCGGCCTTGCCCTTGAGGATGCCATCGGCGAGGTGCTGCAGTGTGCCGACCCCGCCAGAGGCGATCACCGGCACGCTCACCGCCTCGCTCACCGCCCGGGTCAGTTCCAGATCGAAGCCGGCCTTAGTGCCGTCCCGGTCCATGCTGGTGAGCAGCACCTCGCCGGCGCCGTATTCGGTCATGCGTACCGCCCATTCCACCGCGTCGATGCCGGTGGCGCGCCGCCCGCCGTGAGTGAAGATCGCCCAGCGCGGCGGTTCGCCGGCGCCGCTCACCTTCTTGGCGTCGATGGCGATGACGATGCACTGGTTGCCGAACTTGTCAGCGGCGGCCTTGACAAACTCCGGGTCATGGATGGCGGCGGTGTTGATGGAGATCTTGTCAGCGCCGGCGTTGAGCATGCGCCGTACGTCCTCCAGGGTACGGATGCCGCCGCCCACGGTGAGCGGGATGAACACCTGGCCGGCCACCTGTTCCACTACGTGGACCATGGTGGCGCGCTCATCGCTGGAGGCCGTGATGTCGAGAAAGGTGAGCTCGTCGGCGCCCTGCTCGTTATAGCGGCGGGCAATCTCCACCGGATCGCCGGCGTCACGGATGCCGACGAAGTTGACCCCCTTCACCACCCGGCCGCAATCCACGTCCAGGCAGGGGATGATGCGTTTGGCCAGGCCCATCTGCGTTACCTCAACCACCGGCCCGGTCCAGCCAGCGCTGGGCCTCGGCCAGATCCAGGGTACCCTCGTACAGGGCACGGCCGATCACCGCCCCCATCACGCCTTCGTCGCGCACCTCCCACAGCGCCTGGATATCGGACAGATCCTTGATGCCGCCGGAGGCGATCACCGGGATGGAGATGGCGCGGGCCAGCTTGACCGTAGACTCCACGTTCACCCCCTGCATCATGCCGTCGCGGCCGATATCGGTGTAGATGATGGCGGACACGCCATCGCGCTCGAACATCTGCGCCATGTCGATGACATCATGCTTGGACAGCTTGGACCAGCCGTCGATGGCGACCTTGCCGTCACGGGCGTCGAGGCCGACGATGACGTGGCCCGGGTATTCCAGGCACAGGTCGCTGACGAAGTGCGGATCCTGCACCGCCTTGGTGCCGATGATCACGTATTGGACGCCGGCATCCAGATACGCCTCGACCGTCTCCTCGTCGCGGATGCCGCCGCCCACCTGGAGCGGCACCTCGGGGAAGGCATCGGCGATGCGGCGGATCACCTGGGCATTGACCGGCCGGCCGGCGAAGGCACCGTTGAGGTCGACCAGATGCAAGCGCTTGGCGCCGGCCTCCACCCAGCGCGCGGCCATCGCCACCGGGTCGTCGGAGAATACCGTGGAATCGTCCATGCGGCCCTGGCGCAGGCGTACGCACTTGCCGTCCTTGAGATCGATGGCGGGGATGAGCAGCATAGGTAATGATGTCCTCGAACGAATATCCTGGTCCTGGACGACCTCAGCGCGGCTGCCAGCGGCAGAAGTTGGCCAGCAGTTGCAGCCCTGCCTGGGCGCTCTTCTCCGGGTGGAACTGCACGGCGAAGATATAGTCGTGGGCGATGGCCGAGGCAAAGCGCAACCCGTACTCGGTCTCGCCGGCGATCAGTGCCTCTTCGGCAGGCTTCAGGTAGTAACTGTGGACGAAATAGAAGCGGCTGTCCTGGGGGATGTCGCGCCACAGTTCGTGCGCCCGGGTCTGGTGCACTGGAGTCCAGCCCATGTGCGGGATCTTGAGGCGCTCGCCGCTCAGGGTATCGCGCAGTTCGGCGGGAAAGCGCTGGACCCGGCCGGGCAACACCCCCAGGCAGGCCACGCCGCCGTTCTCCTCGCTCCACTCCAGGAGCGCCTGCGGTCCCAGGCACATGCCGAAGAACGGCTTTTCGGCAGCGGCGCGTTTGATCACCGCCACCAGTTGCAGGCGCTGCAACTCGGCCATGGCGTCGCGGATGGCGCTCTGCCCGGGCAGCACCACCCGGTCGGCGGCCTCGATGTCGGCGGCGCGCTGGGTGATGATCACGCGCTGGCCGGGCAGAGCCACATGCTCCAGGGCCTTGGCCACCGAGCGCAGATTACCCATGCCATAATCGATGACGGCGATACTGGCCATGGCTAGAGCACACCCTTGGTGGAGGGGGTGATACCGCTCATGCGCAGATCGGGTTCGACCGCCATGCGCAGCGCCCGGCCGAAGGCCTTGAACACCGTCTCGACGATGTGGTGGGCATTGCGCCCGCGCAGGTTGTCGATGTGCACGGTCACTTGGGCATGGTTGACGAAGCCCTGGAAGAATTCGCGGAACAGGTCAACATCGAACTGGCCGATGCGTGCGCGCGGGAATTCGACATGGTATTCCAGGCCAGGGCGACCGGAGAGATCGATCACCACCCTGGAGAGCGCCTCGTCCAGGGGTACGTAGGCGTGGCCGTAGCGGCGTATCCCCTGCTTGTCGCCCAGGGCCTGACGGAAGGCCTGGCCGAGGGTAATGCCGATGTCCTCGACTGTGTGGTGATCGTCGATGTGCAGATCGCCCTGGGCTCGGATGTCCAGGTCGATCATGCCGTGGCGGGCGATTTGGTCGAGCATGTGATCGAGAAAGGGGATACCGCTGGCGAACTGGCCGCGTCCCTGACCGTCCAGATCGATGGCAACCTGGATGCGGGTTTCCAGGGTATCGCGCTTCACCGTGGCGCTGCGTACCGACATCGGAATGCTACTCGTGATGGACAGGATGATGGTCTTGACCAGTTTATTAGCATACCCCGTGCCGCCAGGGCTGGAAACCTGGGCGTCGCGGGCGCTTTCGTTGATTCGGCCGCAGTGATCTGCTGCAATAGCTCCGCCCCCACCCAACGACGGAAACCGTGATGAGCGATTCCGACAGCCACAAGGTCATCAGCATTGCATCGATGAAGGCTGCCTGCAGCAATTGCAGCTTGCAGCAACTGTGCCTGCCCATCGGCATCAACCGGGAGGACCTGGAACGATTGGATGCCATCATCAAGCGCCGTCGCCCGCTGCCCCGCGGCGCCCACGTATTCCGCATGGGCGATCCATTCACCGCTCTCTACGCCATCCGCTCCGGCTCGGTCAAGACCTACACCATCACCGACGAGGGCAGCGAGCAGATCACCGGCTTCCACCTCACCGGCGAGATCGTTGGCCTCGACGCCATCAACAGCGAGAACCATCCCTGTGGAGCCAAGACCCTGGAGACTACCAGCATCTGCGAGATCCCCTTCGAGCGCCTGGAGGAGCTAGCCGCCGAGATCCCGACGCTGAGCCGGCAGTTGCTGCGCATCATGAGCCGCGAACTGCAGAGCGATGACACCCTGCTCACCCTGCTCGGCAAGAAATCCGCCGAGGAGCGCCTGGCCGCGCTGCTGCTGAGCCTTTCCGCCCGCTACCGGGAGCGCGGCTTCTCCGCCCGCGAGTTCAACCTCAGCATGTCACGCAACGACATCGGCAACTACCTGGGACTGGCGGTGGAGACGGTGAGCCGGCTGTTCACCCGCTTCCAGAACCAGGGGCTGATCACCGTGCAGCACAAGTACATCCGCATCGAGGACCTGGAGCAGCTGCACACCCTGGCCGGCATCGGCCCGCCATCGCAGTCCAGCCCTGCCGCCCGCGCCTGAGACGAGGCTGCCGGTCAGTTCCAATGGTAGATACCCTATTTGCGCCAGAACGCCGGAGTCAGCAGCACGAACAGGGTGAACAGCTCCAGCCGGCCGAGCAGCATGGTGAAGATCAGGATCCAGATGCCGGCATCGCTGACCCCGATCATGTTGCTGGCCACCACCCCCAATCCCGGACCCATCACATTCAGGCAGGCGGCCACCGCGGAAAAGGCGCTGAGCACATCCAGACCGCTGCCTACCAGCAGCAGGGTCAGCACCGCCGTACTGAAGGCGTAGAGGGCGAAGAAGCCCCATACCGCGCTCAATACCCCCTCGCTCATCAGCTTATCGCCCACGCGGATGGGAATCACCGCACGCGGGTGGATGAGCTTGCTCACCTCGCGCAGGGCCTGGCGCACCAGCAGCTGCACCCGCACCACCTTGATGCCACCGGCGGTAGA
>DATLYF010000119.1:0-31676 GCA_035575095.1 Candidatus Competibacteraceae bacterium | reverse complement strand
CCGATCCAGCTGGTGTTCAACCGCTTCGGCGTCTATGTGGCGATGGTGCACATCCTGCTGCCGTTTATGATCCTGCCGCTGTACAGCGTGATGAAAGGCATCAAGCCGCATTACCTGCGCGCCGCCGTCTCCTTGGGAGCGCATCCGTTCCTGGCCTTCTGGAAGGTGTACGTGCCGCAGACCTACGCCGGCATCGGCGCCGGCGGTCTGCTGGTGTTCATCCTGGCCATCGGCTACTACATCACCCCGGCGCTGGTGGGCAGTCCCCAGGACCAGATGATCAGCTACTTCGTCGCCTTCTACACCAACACCACGGTGAACTGGGGCATGGCCTCGGCGCTCGGCTCGATCCTGCTGCTAGTGACGCTGCTGCTATATTTCGTCTACGCGCGGCTGTCCGGGCTGGGCCGCGTCCAACAGAGGCGCTGACGCCATGCTGCAACCCTATGCCTCCCCCGTCGAGCGCATCTGGTACTACGCCCTGCGCCTGCTGTGCGCCCTGGTGCTGCTGTTTCTGGTGGCGCCCATCCTGGTGATCGTGCCGCTTTCCTTCAGCTCCGGCACCTTCCTCACCTACCCGCTGCCGGGCCTGTCGCTGCGCTGGTATGCGGAGTTTTTTACCTCCGAGGTGTGGCGTACGGCGCTGAAGAACAGCTTCATCATCGCCCCGCCGGCGACCCTGCTGGCTACTGTGTTCGGCACGGTGGCCGCACTCGGCCTGACCCGCGCCGAGTTCCCCGGCAAGAGCCTGATGACGGCGGTGCTGGTCTCGCCCATGGTGGTGCCGACGGTGATCGTCGGCGTCAGCCTGTACTTCTTCTTCTCCCAGATCGGACTGACCAACAGCTACACCGGGCTGATCCTGGCCCACGCCGTGCTCGGCGTGCCCTTCGTGGTGATCACGGTGATGGCCACCCTGCAAGGCTTCGACACCAATCTGGTGCGCGCCGCCGCCAGTCTGGGCGCCGATCCGGTGATCACCTTCTTCCGCGTGACGCTGCCGCTGATCGGCCCGGGTGTGCTGTCGGGAGCGCTGTTCGCCTTCGGCACCTCCTTCGACGAGGTGGTGGTGACGCTGTTCCTGGCCGCGCCGGCGCAGAGCACCCTGCCGCGGCAAATGTTCAGCGGCATCCGCGAAAACATCAGCCCGACTCTGGCGGCGGTGGCGACGATCCTGATCGTCATCTCCACGTTGATGCTGCTGACTCTCGAGTGGCTGCGCCGGCGTAACGAACGTTTGCGTGGCCTGCGGAGCTAAAATTGTATATTGTATACAAACATCGCCTACCGTCGGGCGATCAACCCTGAGGACTGCGAGCCATGGCCGCACAGAGCATTACCCCCTGTACCTGGGACGACCCGCTGCTGCTCACCGAACAGCTCAGCGAAGAGGAGCGTATGGTGGCCGAGACCGCCCGCGCCTACTGCCAGGAGCAGTTGCTGCCGCGCATCAAGGAGGCGCACCGCTATGAGCGCTTCGATCGGGCGATCATGACCGAGATGGGCGCGCTCGGTTTCCTCGGCTCCACCCTCGAGGGCTACGGCTGCGCCGGGCTCTCCTATGTCTGCTACGGGTTGGTGGCGCGCGAGGTGGAGCGGGTCGACTCGGGCTATCGCTCGGCGATGAGCGTGCAATCGAGCCTGGTCATGTACCCGATCCATGCCTACGGCAGCGAAGCGCAACGCCAGAAGTACCTGCCGCGGCTGGCCAGCGGCGAGTGGGTGGGCTGCTTCGGCCTGACCGAGCCCGACCACGGCTCGGATCCGGCCGGCATGCGCACCCGCGCGCGCAAGGTCGACGGCGGCTACGTGCTCAACGGCAGCAAAATGTGGATCACCAACTCGCCCATCGCCGAGGTCGCCGTGATCTGGGCCAAGACCGAGGACGGGGTGATCCGCGGTTTTCTGGTCGAGCGCGGCACGAAGGGCTTCAGCACGCCCAAGATCGAGGGCAAATTCAGCCTGCGCGCCTCGGTCACCGGCGAGATCGTGCTCGAGGACTGCTTCGTGCCCGAGGAGAACCTGCTGCCGAATGTCAGCGGCCTGAAAGGCCCGTTCGGCTGCCTCAACCGCGCCCGCTACGGCATCGCCTGGGGGGCGATGGGGGCGGCCGAGGCCTGCTGGCACGCCGCGCGCCAGTACACCCTGGATCGGACCCAGTTCGGCCGGCCCTTGGCGGCCAATCAGCTGATCCAGAAGAAGCTCGCCGACATGCAGACCGAGATCGCGCTCGGGCTGCAGGCGGCGTTGCGCGTAGGGCGGCTGATCGATGAGGGCAAGCTGATTCCCGAGGCGATTTCGCTGATCAAGCGCAACAACTGCGGCAAGGCGCTGGAGATCGCCCGCACGGCGCGCGACATGCACGGCGGCAATGGCATCTCCGACGAGTTCCACGTGATCCGCCATGTGCTCAATCTCGAGGCGGTCAACACCTACGAAGGCACCCACGACATCCATGCGCTGATCCTGGGTCGCGCCCAGACCGGGATCCAGGCCTTTACCTGCGAGTAGTCAACCATGGGCGCGCTCTCACACATCCGCGTGCTGGACCTCTCCAGGGTACTGGCCGGTCCCTGGGCCGGCCAGATCCTGGCCGATCTGGGCGCCGAGGTGATCAAGGTCGAGCGTCCCGGCAGCGGCGACGATACCCGCGGTTGGGGGCCGCCCTACCTCAAGGACCGGGAGGGACGAGATACCTCGGAGGCGGCCTACTACCTCTCCACCAACCGCGGCAAGCGCTCGGTGACGGTGGACATCACCAAGCCCGCAGGCCAGGTGCTGATCCGCCGGCTGGCAGCCTGCTGCGACATCCTGCTGGAGAACTACAAGGTCGGGGGGCTGCAGAAGTACGGCCTGGACTACGCCAGCCTGAAGGCGGTCAATCCGGGGCTGATCTACTGCTCGGTCACCGGCTTCGGCCAGGACGGCCCCTACAAGGACCTGCCCGGCTATGACTTCATGATCCAGGGCATGGGCGGGCTGATGAGCCTCACCGGCGAGCCGGACGGTGTGCCCGGCGGCGGGCCGATGAAGGTGGGCGTGGCCCTGGCCGATGTCATGACCGGGCTATACGCCACCATCGCCGTGCTTGCCGCGCTGGCTCACCGCGACCGCACCGGCGAGGGCCAGTACATCGACATGGCGCTGCTGGATGTGCAGGTGGCGGTGCTGGCCAACCAGGCCATGAACTACCTCACCACCGGCGTGCCACCCCAGCGCTTGGGCAACGCTCACCCCAACATCGTGCCCTACCAGGTGTTCCAGGCCAGTGACGGCTATCTGATTCTGGCGGTGGGCAACGATACCCAGTTCGGCCGCTTCTGCGAGCTGGCCGGCTGCGCGGAGCTGGCGGCGGATGCGCGCTTCGCCACCAACCGCGCCCGGGTGCAGAACCGCGCCGAGCTGATCCCGCTGCTGGCCGAGCGCATCCGCACCCAGCCCCGTGCTTGGTGGCTGGCGGAACTCGCCAAGGCCAGTGTGCCAGCCGGCCCCATCAACACCCTGGACCAGGTGTTCGCCGACCCCCAGGTGCAGCACCGCGGCATGCGCGTGGAGCTGGAACATCCCCTGGCCGGCACCGTACCGCTGGTGGGAAATCCCATCAAGCTCTCCGCCACCCCGGTCGAGTACCGCGACCCGCCGCCCACCCTGGGCCAGCACACCGAGCAGGTGCTGAGCGGGCTGCTGGGGCTGTCGGCGGCGGAGATCGCCGCGCTGCGCGAGACCGGTGTGATCTGAGACGTCGGCGGCGCGCTGCGAGGTGTGGCCACTGCGGCGCACTTTGGAGCCCGCACTACGTACTAATTGAACAGGACCACCACAGTTCGAGAGAGGAACGACGATGAACCTGAAAGACCCCAGCCTGTTCCGGCAGCAGTGCTATATCGACGGCCAGTGGCAGGACGCCGACGATGGCGCCACCCTGGCGGTCGACAATCCGGCTACCAACGAACTCATCGGCACGGTGCCGCGCATGGGGGCGGCCGAGACGCGCCGCGCCATCGCCGCGGCCCATGCCGCCTTCCCGGCCTGGCGCCGGCTTACCGCCAAGGAGCGCGCTCGTTACCTGCGCCGCTGGTTCGAGTTGATGCTCGAGCACCAGGAGGACCTGGCGGTGCTGATGACCTGCGAGCAGGGCAAGTCGCTCACCGAGTCGCGCGGCGAGATCGCCTATGCGGCGAGCTTCATCGAGTGGTTCGCCGAAGAGGGCAAGCGCGCCTACGGCGATGTCATCCCCAGCTTCGCCGCCGACAAGCGCATCGTGGTGACCAAGGAGCCGGTCGGGGTGTGCGCGGCCATCACCCCGTGGAACTTCCCGGCGGCCATGATCACCCGCAAGGCCGGCCCGGCGCTCGCCGCCGGCTGCACCATGGTGATCAAACCCGCCTCCCAGACCCCGTATTCGGCGCTGGCGCTGGCAGTGCTGGCCGAGCGCGCCGGCATCCCCAAGGGGGTGCTGCACGTGGTCACCGGCTCGGCTGCGGCCATCGGCGGCGAACTCACCGCCAACCCCCTGGTGCGCAAGCTCTCCTTCACCGGCTCGACCGAGATCGGCAAGGAGCTGATGGCGCAGTGCGCCGGCACGGTGAAGAAGCTCTCCCTGGAGCTCGGCGGCAACGCGCCCTTCATCGTCTTCGACGATGCCGATCTGGATGCGGCCGTCGAGGGGGCGCTCGCCTCCAAGTACCGCAACTCCGGTCAGACCTGCGTGTGCGCCAACCGCATCCTGGTGCAGGATGGAGTGTACGAGGCGTTTGCCGAGAAGCTGGCGGCGGCGGTCGCCCGGCTCAAGGTCGGCAACGGCCTGGAGCCGGGCGTGAACCAGGGACCGCTGATCGATCTGCAGGCCGTGGAGAAGGTCGAGGCGCACATCCGCGATGCCCTGGCCAAAGGTGCGCGGCTGGTGACCGGCGGCAAGCGCCATGCCCTGGGCGGTAGCTTTTTCGAGCCCACGGTGCTGGCCGACGTCACCCCGGCCATGGCGGTGGCGCGCGAGGAGACCTTCGGCCCGCTCGCGCCGCTGTTCCGCTTCCGCGACGAGGCCGAGGCCATTGCCATGGCCAACGACACCGAGTACGGGCTGGCGGCCTATTTCTACGCTCGCGATCTCGGGCGGGTATGGCGCGTGGCCGAGGCGCTGGAGTACGGCATGGTGGCGATCAACTCCGGCATCCTCTCCACAGAGGTGGCGCCCTTCGGCGGGGTCAAGGCCTCCGGCATCGGCCGCGAGGGCTCCAAATACGGCCTCGACGAGTACCTGGAGATCAAATACCTGCTGATGGGCGGGCTCGATAAATAGCCTGCCACCCTGACCCCTTCCCCCACAGCTGGGTAAGGAAAACGCTAACGCCCTCTCCCGCACGCGGAAGAGGGCAGGGGTGAGGGCGCTAAGTGCCCCGCCCCCTCATCCTGACCCTCGCCCCGCGGGAGAGAGGGAAAACGACTCCAGAACGAGGTAACGTATCATGCCGACCAACCAGGAACTGCACGCCCGCCGCCAGGCCGCCGTCGTCCGCGGCGTATCCAATCTGCACGCCATCTACGCCGAGCGTGCCGAGAACGCCGAGCTGTGGGACGTGGAGGGCAAGCGCTACATCGACTTCGCCGGCGGCATCGGCGTGCTCAACACCGGCCACCTGCATCCCAAGGTGGTGGCGGCGGTGGAGGCGCAGCTCAAGAAGTTCAGCCATCCCTGCTTCCAGGTCACACCCTACGAGAGCTACATCGCCCTGGCCGAGAAGCTCAACGCCAAGGCCCCTGGCGACTTTGCCAAGAAGACGCTGTTCCTGACCACCGGCGCCGAGGCGGTGGAGAATGCCGTCAAAATCGCCCGCGCCTACACCCGGCGCCCGGGTGTGATCGCCTTCGGCGGCGCCTTTCACGGTCGCACCCTGCTCGGCATGGCGCTGACCGGCAAGGTGGCGCCCTACAAGACCGGCTTCGCACCCTTCCCCGGCGAGGTCTATCACGTGCCCTTCCCCAATCCGCTGCACGGGGTGAGCGTGGAGGACTCCCTGCACGCCCTGGAGGCGCTGTTCAAGTACGACATCGAGCCGGAGCGGGTGGCGGCCATCATCATCGAGCCGGTGCAGGGCGAAGGCGGCTTCTACGTGGCACCCTTCGACTTCCTGCGCGAGCTGCGCAGCCGCTGTAACCAGCACGGCATCCTGCTCATCGCCGACGAGATCCAGAGCGGTGCGGCGCGCACCGGCAAGTTGTTCGCCATCGAGCACTCGGGAGTGGTGCCGGATCTCATCACCATGGCCAAGTCCCTAGCCGGCGGCTTCCCGCTGTCGGCGGTGATCGGCCGCGCCGAGGTGATGGACGCGCCCGCTCCGGGCGGCCTCGGCGGTACCTATGCCGGCAGCCCCATCGCCTGCGCCGCGGCCCTGGCAGTGTTGGAGGTATTCGAGGAAGAAGGCCTGTACCAGCGCAGCCTGGATCTCGGCGAACGCCTGACCCGCCGCTTCCGCGCCATGGCCGATCGCTGCGGCGCCATCGGCGATGTGCGCGGGCTGGGTGCGATGGTCGCGGTGGAGCTGTTCAAGGACGCCGCCCGCCGCCAGCCCGATGCCGAGCTGACCAAGGCCCTGGTAGCCAAGGCCGCCGAGAAGGGCCTGATCCTGCTCTCGTGCGGTACCTGGGGCAACGTCATCCGCGTGCTGGTGCCGCTCACCGCCGCAGATGCCCTGATCGACGAGGGCCTCGACATCATCGAAGCCTGCCTGGCCGAGCTGACCGAGGCCGTGCCGGCCTGAGAGTGCATTCCCGCTCCGCATATCGGCTACCCCGCCTTACGCGGGGTGGCTTTTTGGTATGGCCGCCACCCTGGCCGCCCTGGGCACAATGCTCACCGCTGAAGCCTCGAGTCACCGAGAGGCGCCGTTCAGCACCTCCATGCCCCAGGTGAACGGAACCGATTTCTACATGTGCAACAGCTATGAGCCGGGGTATGCCGGTTACGTCAACCTGATCGCCGACCACTACCCGCTGCAGGCGCCTTACGGTGGCCCCAACTATTTCTTCCGCCTCGATCCCCAGGCCCTGTACAAGATCCACATCGACAACAACGATGACGCCCGCGAGGACCTCACCTTTTCTATGAAGCGGGCTGAGTAGGACTGCTTCAGATGAAGTCGTCGTCACCGCCGCCGAAATCGTCGAAGCCGTCCATGCCGTCGAGATCAGCGAACTCGTCCTGGTCCGGGGCGGGCTCGGTGAGGCCGGCGTCGACCAGGCCGGCATCGGGCGTGGTCAGCGTTTCAGCCAGGCGCTCGAGCGGCTCCAGCGGCACGTTCACCTGCTCGGCAGCGGCCTGGGCGGCATCGCTGAACAGGCTGGAGAGGGCGTTGCCGATCAGCACGCCGCCGGCTACCGCCGCCGCCGTCTGCAAGGCGCTGCCGAGGAAGCCGCCGCCGGCCTGGGGCCGGAACGCAGCGGCGGCCGGCGCGCTGTAGCCGGCGCTGCCGGAATAACCCAGCGGTTGCGTGCCGGATGCACTGCCGGGATAGCCCAGGGGCCGGTCGCCGGCGGTGGGCGTGGCCTGGGCGCTGGGCCGTTCGCGGGCGGCGGGTTTGCTGCCGCCGCCGAACAGGCCGGCGAGGAAGCCACCGCCGGCCGGGCGCTCGGCCAGTTCTGCCTCCAGCTCGCGCACTTTGGTCTCCAGCGCTTCCAAGCGGGCCTGCTGGTTCTGCAGGGCGTGCTCCTGTACCAACATGGCCTGGGCCATGTAGTAGGGGGCGGCCGGCTGGCGCGTCAGATGCTCGCCGATCAGCGCTTCGGCTGCGGCATCGCGTGGGCCGGACTTGGCCTCGGCCTGCTGCAAGCGGCTGAACAGGTTGTCGATCAGGTTCTTGGCATTCTGCTCCATGATGGTCCTCGACAGGTTGATGATCTGCCTACCGGCAGCGACCCCCACACCGGCAGCGAAGTTCCAGTGTGGAGCACAGTTTGGACAGCTCGATGGACTACAAACACTCCCCCACCGACACCCCCGGCCGGCAGCGACGACGGTCCACCCACTGAGCGTTGCCGAGCCGGGCGTCGCGGAAGTCGGCGCCGTCGATGCGCGCCCCAGCGAGGTTGGCACCGCCGAGATCGGCCTCGATAAGGCGAGCGCTTTGCAGATTGGCGCCGTCCAGGCGCGCCTCGCGCAGGTCGGCACCTTCCAGATCGGCGCCTTCCAGGTCGGCCTTGGTGAACACTGCGTCGCGGGCCTGGACGGCGACCAGGCGCGCCCCCTCTAGGTTGGCCTGCTCCAGCCGCGCGCCCTCTAGGAGAGCCCCTTCCAGGTCGGCGCGCTCCAGATTGGCCTGGTAGAGCTGGGCTTTGCCGAGCTGGGCGCCGCGCAGTTTCGCCGCGGCCAGCTCGGCGCGCTCCAGACGGGCCCCGCTCAGCCGCGCCGCCTCGAGTTCGGCGCCGATCAGGCGGGCGCTGACCAGGCGCGCCCCGCTGAGGTCGGCGCCCTTGAGGTCGACACCAGTGAGCTCGGCGCGCCCCAAGTCGGCGCCGTCCAGCCGCGCCCCGGCGAGCCGGGCGCCGGCGAAGTTCACCCGCCCCAGCACCGCCTCGCGCAGATCGGCTCCCGCCAGGTCGACGCCACTCTTGTCGCAGCCCAGCCAGTTGACGCGCCGCGCCGGCGGGTCCGTGCAGGCGGCGCGGGCGGGTGCGGCGGTGGGCAGCAGCGGTAGCAGGAGAAGCAGAAGCAGAGCGGGGCGGATGCGTCTGGGCATGGACTCCTCAGCGGGGGAAGACGATGCGGGCGACCTCGCGGAAGTGGCCGACGAAGTGCACCGTCATGCCCTCCTTGAGGTGCTCGGGCAGTTCCTCGTAGTCGCCGCGGTTGGCTTCGGGCAGGATCACTTCCATGATCTTGCTGCGCCGCGCGGCGATGATCTTCTCCCGCACTCCGCCGATGGCCAGCACCTGGCCGGTGAGAGTGAGCTCGCCGGTCATGGCGATGGGGCGCGACGGCTTCTCGTTGCGCGCCAGGGAGAGCAGGGCGGCGGCCATGGTGATGCCGGCCGAAGGGCCGTCCTTGGGCGTGGCGCCCTCGGGCACGTGCAGGTGCACGAAGGCCTCGTCGAAGAACTTGGGATCGGCGCGATACTCGGTGAGGTGGGCGCTGATGTAGCTGTAGGCGATGTTGGCCGATTCCTGCATGACCTCGCCCAGCCGTCCGGTGAGCTTGAAGCCGCGGTGCTTGCTGTGCACCAGGCTGGCTTCCAGGTTGAGAGTAGCGCCGCCCAGCGCGGTCCAGGCCAGCCCCGTGACCACGCCCACGCCGCTGAACGGCTTTTCCTTATGGAAGGCCGGCTTGCCCAGGTAGCGCTCCAGGTCCTTGCGGCCGACGCGGATCGACTGCACCTCGCCCTCGACGATCTGCACCGCCGCCTTGCGCACGATGCGCCCGAGCTGCTTCTCCAGGTTGCGCACCCCGGCCTCGCGGGCGTAGCCCTCGATCACCTGGGTGAGCGCGCCGTCGGAGAGACGCACCTGCTTGGTGCTGAGGCCGGAGCGGGCGAGCAACTTCGGCCACAGATGATGCTTGGCGATGGCCAGCTTCTCGGCGGTGATGTAGCCGGCCAGGCGGATCACCTCCATGCGATCGAGCAGCGGCGCCGGGATGGTGTCGAGCTGGTTGGCGGTGCACATGAACAGCACCTTGGACAGGTCGAAGCGCACATCCAGGTAGTGGTCGAGGAAGTCGCTGTTCTGCTCGGGATCGAGCACCTCCAGCAGCGCCGAGGCCGGATCGCCATGGTAGCTGGCGCTGATCTTGTCGACCTCGTCGAGCATGATCACCGGGTTGGCCACTTGGGTCTCGCGGATGGCCTGGATGAACTTGCCGGGCAGGGCGCCGATGTAGGTGCGGCGATGGCCCTTGATCTCGGCCTCGTCGCGGATGCCGCCCACCGAGAAGCGGTAGAACGGCCGGCCCAGGGCGGCGGCCACGGAGCGGCCGATGGACGTCTTGCCCACTCCGGGCGGTCCCACCAGCAGCAGGATGGAGCCGCCCACCTCGCCTTTGAGCGCGCCCACGGCGAGGAACTCGATGATGCGCTCCTTGACGTCATCGAGGCCGTCGTGGTCGCGGTCCAGCACCTTGCGGGCGTGCTTGAGGTCGAGGTTGTCCTTGACGTGCACGCCCCAGGGCAGGTCGGTGATGACCTCCAGGTAGTTGCGCGTCACCGCGTACTCGGGCGAGCCCGATTCCAGCACCGAGAGCTTCTCCAGCTCGTCCTCGATGCGCTTCATGGCCGCCTCCGGCACCTTGCGCTGCTCCAGGCGGGCGCGGAAGCGCTCCAGGTCGGCGGTCTTGTCGTCTTTGGCGATGCCCAGCTCCTTCTGGATCACCTTGAGCTGCTCGCGCAGGAAGAACTTGCGCTGCTGCTCGCTCATCTTCTCGTCGACTTGCTGGCGGATGCGCGATTGCAGCCGCGCCACCTCCAGCTCCTTCTGGATCAGCACCACCACCTTCTTCATGCGCTCCAGGATGGGCGCAGTGGCCAGGATCTCCTGCAGATCGGCCTTGCTGGCGGTGGTGAGGCTGGCGGCGAAGTCGGCCAGCGGCGAGGGCTCGTTGGTATTGAAACGCGCCAGGAAGTGCTTGAGCTCCTCGGAGTAGAGGGGGTTGAGGGGCATTAGCTCCTTGAGGGCGTTGACGATGGCCATGGAGTAGGCGCGCAGCTCCTCGTCGATGCTGAACGCGCCCTCGTCGAGGTATTCCACCTGCGCCCGGTAGGGTGGGGTGTCGGACAGCCAGCGGCGGATGCGGAAGCGCTTGAGACCCTGGGCGATGAACTGGATGCGACCGTTCTGCCGCGCCGGATGGTGGATGCGCACCACGCTGCCGACGTTGAAGAAGTCCTCGCGCCGGGCGTCGTCGGGAATGTCCGGCTTGACCAGGATCAGCCCCACCACCCGCTGCTCGCTCTGCAAGGCTGCCTCGACGGTGGGCAGCCAGGCTTCCTCGTTGAGCACCAGCGGCAGCACCTGGGCGGGGAAGAACGGCCGCTCGGTCAGCGGCAGCAGATAGAGGGTAGTGGGCAGAACCTCGGCGGCGACGGCGATGGACTGGGCAGCTTCGGCCTCTTCCTGCACCGGCTCCCCGTCGCGGATGAGTTCGGCTTCGATGGGGTCGTTAACGTCGTTGTGTTCTGCGCTCATGGCGGTCGTGACCTGACAACAGCGGATGGAGCGGTTATGCGGTCGCTGGCGTGCATTTCAAGGGCGCGTCACCCCAGCGATCGCACCCCTTCGGCCAGCAGTCCCGCCAGCTCTACGACGTTGCTGGCGTGGCTGACGCTGTCGCTGCTGGCCAGGCTCTGCACGCCGGCCGCATGCAGCCGCGTCATGTCCTCGGCGCTGCACAGCGCGTGGGTGACCAGGGCATGGACGCTGGTCACGCCGTGGCGGCGCAGGGCCTGGGCTGCCTGCGCCAGGGTCTGGCCGGTGCTGGCCACGTCGTCTACCAGCACCACGGTGCGGCCGTGGATGTTCAAGCCGGCGGGCAGCTCGATCTCCACCTCGCGGTCGCCGTGGCGATGCTTTTCCGCCACACCCCAGTCCAGGCCGTGATGGCGGGCGATGGCGGCCACCCACTGCGCCGACTCGCGGTCGGGGCCGAGCAGCAGCGGATCCTGCCAGTGCCAGGCCAGGTGATCGCTGAGCGGATGCGCGGCCGAGAGGGTCAGGCAGCGGGCGTTGGGAATGGCCTGTTCCAGGCGCTCGATGCGGTGCAGGTGGGGATCGACGGTGATCACGTCGTCGCACAGCTCGCCCAGGAAGCGGCCGACGATGCGCTGGCTTACCGCCTCGCCGGGATGGAAGGCGATGTCCTGGCGCATGTAGCACAGATAGGGGGCGACCAGGGTGAGGCGTTGTACGCCCTGGTTGCGCAGGGTGTGGGCAGTGAGCAGCAGTTCGATCAGCTTGTCGTTGGGCCGATCCAGGCTGCGGCAGAGCACCGCGTGGGCAGCACCCGCCTCGGCCGGCACGGTGACCTTGCTCTCGCCGTCGGGAAAGCGATGCAGGGCGACCTCGCGATAGGGTACGCCCAGGGCGGTGGCCAGGCGTGCGGCCTGGGGGCGGTAGTCGGGGAAACCGAGCACGATCATTTCAAGAGGACTCCGTGTAGCCCTGCGGCAGCTCGGCGGCGCTACCGATGCGGTAGCCGCTGTCCTGGCTGGCCCGTTGCAGGGCGAACTCGAAACTGGCGCGAAACTCCGCATGGATGCGGTAGAGCGGCTCGCCGGCATGCACCGGCTCGCCCAGCTTCTTCAGCAAGTCGACGCCGGCGCCCTTGTCCATGGGCGCCCCGGCCAGACGCGCCACCCGCGCCAGGCGCAGATTGTCGATGGCCACCACCAGGCCGTCGCGGGGTGCGGCGATCTCGACGGTGAGCGCGCCGGGCTGCGGCCGTTCGGCGCGCCGGCCCTGAGCATCGATGATGCGGTTCATCTTCTCCAGGGCGCGGCCGGATTCGAGGATCTCACGGGCGATGCCATAACCCTGGCCGCCGCGCACGTCCGGGTCGAACTCGATGATGCGTCCGGCCAGGCGCAGCGCCTTCTCGCGCAGATCGAGCGGTGCCTGAGGGTGGTTTTCCAGCACCAGCATTACGTCGCGCGCTTCCAGCACCGGACCGATGCCGCGGCCCACCGGCTGGCGGCCGTCGCTGATCAGCACCTCGACGTGCAGGCCGAGGCGGTCGGCGACGTATTCGAACAGCTTGCGCAACTGCATGGCGGCGCCCATCGAACGGACCTTGGCGCTGGGGCCGACGGGGATGTCGATGAGCAGATGGGTGGAGCCGGCGGCGAGCTTCTTGGAGAGGATGGAGGCCACCAGCTGGCCTTGCGAGTCGATGCCAAGCGGCCGCTCCACCGCGATCAGCATGTCGTCCACCGGCGCCAGCCGGGCGGTGCCGCCCCAGGCCACGCAGCCGCGTTCGCTGCGCACGATCTGGTCAAGGCGCTCCGGCGGCAGATTCACCTCGGCCAGCACCTCCATGGTATCGGCGGTGCCGGCCGGCGAGGTGATGGCGCGGCTGGAGGTCTTGGGCATCATCAGGCCGTGGGCGGCGACGATGGGCACGATGAGCATGGAGGTGCGGTTGCCGGGGATGCCGCCGATGCAGTGCTTGTCCGCCAGCAGGCGCTCGCCGCCCCAGGTGAGGCGCTCGCCGGTCTCGAGCATGGCGCGAGTCAGCGACAGCACCTCGTCGCGGTCCATGCCGTTCTGGTGGGTGGCGACTAGAAAGGCCGCCATTTCCATCTTGGAATAGCGGCTTTCGGCGATGTCGCGGGCGATGGCGCGGTAGTCATCCAGCGCCAGGCGCTCGCCGGCGATCTTGCGCCGCACCGCATCCATGGAGCCGGGCGGCTCGGCCTGGGCCACCCGCACCTCGGCCCCCGCAGCCACGCCGAACTGGGCGAAGGCCGATTCCGACAGACCCAGCTCGCTTGGGCTGATCACGCATTCGTCGTCGACCACGTTGAGCACCGCCACCACCTGCTGGCCGTTGCAGCGCACCTCGATCTTGGCCAGGGCCTGGAAGCCCTCGGCGCGGTACACCGGGCAGTCGCGGTGCATGTAGGCGACGTTCTCGTGGTAGGTATCGATGCCGACCCGTCGTAGCGTGAGCGGTAGGCTGCTCTGTTCCGTGTTCGTCATACTGTATTCCTGGCTGTGCGGCGCGGTAGCATCCGCCAGCCACCGTCTTCCCGCAAGTGTAGCAGGGCACGCAGCGCTCCCGCCGCGCCCCGGCCGACTGGCGCAGGTGGCTGTTGTTCCAGGGTTTTTCTTGAATCGCTATAATCCGTCCCCATCTGCGTGTTCATACCGCGGCCTGCGCGGTGCGCGGTATATATCCTTTAGTTGCCTGTGCGAGTTCCCTGATCCGAGGTAGTGCCATGCCCATCTACGAGTATCTGTGCGACAACTGCGGCCACGAACTGGAAGCTTTGCAGAAGGTGACGGAAGCCCCCCTCAGCGATTGCCCGGAGTGCCAGCAGTCGGCTCTGCAGCGCAAGATCTCCGCCCCCGCCTTCCGCCTCAAGGGCAGCGGCTGGTACGAGACCGACTTCAAGTCCGGCAACAAGCGCAACCTGGCCGATGGCGGTGGCGGCGAGAGCAAGTCGGAGAGCAAGAGCGAAGCGGCCAGCAGCAGCCACAGTTGCGGCACCGGCGCCTGCGGGGCCTGCGCCTGAGGCACCGCCTGCCCAGCGCGACGAGGCCGGCTCATGCCGGCCTTTTTCGTTGCCGCAAGCAGGGTCGTTCGGTTGCCACCCGGGGCGCCAACCCTTACCATTCCGGCTCTTGGGCCTCGTCGGCCCGCTCCTCGAACAGCCCGAACCCCTGATGGTGTAACACGATGCCGATGCGCAGCCATTATTGCGGCCACGTCAACGAATCCCTGCTCGACCAGACCGTCGCCCTGTGCGGCTGGGCCCATCGCCGGCGCGACCACGGCGGGGTGATCTTCATCGACCTGCGCGACCGCGAGGGTCTGGTGCAGGTGGTGGCCGACCCCGCTGCCGCCGCAGCCTTCGCCCAGGCCGAGCGGGTACGCAATGAATACGTGCTGCGCGTGCTCGGGCGGGTGCGGCACCGGCCCCAGGGCACCGAGAACCCCAACCTGGCCACCGGCATGGTCGAGGTGCTGGCCGAGGAGATCACCATCCTCAACCGCTCCGAGCCGCTGCCGTTTCAGATGGACGAGGACGAGCTCAGCGAGGAGGTGCGGCTGCGCTACCGCTACCTGGACCTGCGCCGGCCGCAGATGCAGGAGCGCCTCAAGCTGCGCACCCGGGTGATCAGCACCCTGCGCCGCTACATGGACAGCCAGGGCTTCATGGACATCGAGACGCCGATGCTGACCAAGGCCACCCCCGAGGGTGCGCGCGACTATCTGGTGCCGAGCCGTACCCATCCCGGCAGTTTCTTCGCCCTGCCGCAGTCGCCGCAGCTGTTCAAGCAGCTCCTGATGATGGCCGGCTTCGACCGCTACTACCAGGTGGTGCGCTGCTTCCGCGACGAGGACCTGCGCGCCGATCGCCAGCCGGAGTTCACCCAGCTCGATATCGAGACCTCGTTCCTCGACGAGACCGAGATCACCGCCATCATGGAGGGGCTGATCCGCACCTTGTTCAAGGAGGTGCTGGACGTGGCGCTGCCCGATCCCTTCCCGCGCATGCCCTACCACGAGGCCATGAGCCGCTTCGGCTCGGACAAGCCGGACCTGCGCATCCCCATGGAGCTGACCGAGCTCACCGACGTGATGCGCACGGTGGAGTTTCGGGTGTTCCGCGAGGCCGCCGACAATCCCCGGGGCCGGGTAGCGGCGCTCAAGGTGCCGGGCGGCGGCGAGAAGCTCTCGCGCAAGCAGATCGACGACTACACCGCCTTCGTCGCCCGCTATGGCGCCAAGGGTCTGGCCTATATCAAGGTCAACGAGCGCGCCGCCGGGCGTGAGGGGCTGCAGTCGCCGATCGTCAAGAACCTCAGCGACGAGGCGTTGGATGCCATCCTGTTTCGCACCGATGCGACCGACGGCGACCTGATCTTCTTCGGCGCCGACACCGCCAAGGTGGTGAACGATGCGCTCGGCGCGCTGCGCCTCAAGCTTGGCCAGGATCTCGGTATGGTGCAGGGGGAGTGGGCGCCGCTGTGGGTGGTGGACTTTCCCATGTTCGAGTGGAACGCCGACGAGGAGCGCTGGGACGCCCTGCACCATCCCTTCACCTCACCCAAGAACCCCGATCCCGCGGCGCTCAAGGCCAATCCGGGCGAGGCCCTGGCGCGCGCCTACGACATGGTGCTGAACGGCACCGAGATCGGCGGCGGCTCGGTGCGTATCCACCGCCAGGAGATGCAGAGCGTGGTGTTCGAGCTGCTCGGCATCGACGAGCAGGCGGCCCGCGACAAGTTCGGTTTCCTGCTGGATGCGCTCAAGTTCGGCTGCCCGCCCCACGGCGGCCTGGCCTTCGGCCTGGACCGGCTGGTGATGCTCATGGCCGGGGCCAGGTCGATCCGCGAGGTGATGGCCTTCCCCAAGACCCAGACCGCCGCCTGCTTGATGACCGGTGCCCCGGCGCCGGTCAGCGAAATCCAGTTGCGGGAGCTCAACATCCGTCTGCGGCCCACGCCGTAGCGCCGCTCGATGCGCCTTTCCCCGCTGGCGGGGGAAGGCGCACCCCGCGCAACTATCGGGTCGCTGCGCCGCTGCCGCGCACGCATCCTGGCCGGCACCACCGCCAGGATGTGTGTGCCATGACCACCGTTACCAACCCCGCCATGGCTCCCCAGGAATGGCTGCTGCTCATCGTCCTCCCCAGCCTCTGGGGCGGTTCGTTCTTCTTTGCCAAGGTGGCGGTGGCGGAGCTGCCGCCGCTGACCCTGGTGCTGGGGCGGGTAGTGCTGGCGGTGGGCTGTCGCGGCTGAATACCGGGCGCCGACGGGAACCCCATCACGCCGGCGCGTGCCACGTCGCCAGCCGGACGCCCGTGACCGGCCTGCCGGCGGTGACCAGACGGATAGCGGCGTCCCGAGCCTGAATCGTCACAGCACCCGACTGAACCACAGCAGCGACAGCGCCGCCGCCGCCAGGGCCAGAATGGTGCCGGCGGCGGCGAAGAAGGCGCTGATTTCCATCTCCTCCTGTTGCAGGGTCAGGCGGGTGGTGAGGGTCTGGTAGATCTGCTTGAGCTCCTGGGCGGTGGCGGCGTGGGAATACTCGCCGCGGGTGGTGAGGGCGATGGCCTTGAGGGTGTCCTCGTCCAGGCGCACGCGCATGGACCAGCCGTCGAAGGCGATGGTCTCGCCGGTGGCGGTACCGATGCCGACGGTATAGACGCGCACGCCGTGCTCGGCGGCCAGGCGCGCCGCGGCCAGCGTGTCGGGTCCCGTGGTGCGCTGGCCGTCGGTGAGCAGGACGATGGCGGCGGAGTCGTCGGAGCCGGGCTCGACCGGCGGCGTCTTGTCCCGTTTGCGCGCCTTCTCCTCGCCCCCATCCTCCAGCGCGATCACCTCGATGCCCGCCTCGGGGAACAGGGTCGCCAGGGCGACGATGATGCCGCTGCCGATGGCGGTGCCTCGCTGCAGCTGGAAGCGGTCGATGGCCGCGTACACATCCTCGCGCTTCCGGGTGGGTGGCTGCACCAGGGAGGCGGTGGCAGCAAAGGACACCACACCGACGCGCACCTGCCGCGGCAGCGCCGCGACGAAGGCCTTGGCCGCCTCCTGGGCCGCGGCCAGGCGGTTGGGCTTGACGTCGGTGGCGCGCATGCTGCCGGAGACGTCCATGACCAGCAGGATGGTCTGCTGCAGCGAGGGCACGGTGACCACGGCCGTGGGGCGGGCCACGGCCACGATCATCGCCGTCAGCGCCAGCAGGAACAACAGCGGCGGGGCATGGCGGTGCAGGCCGCGGGCGCCCGGCACCAGGGTGAGGCTCCCGTAGCGCAGCGCCGCCTGCCTCTTGCGGCGCAGCAGGCAGAGGTACAGGGCCGCCAGGGCGGGAAGCGCCAGCAGCAGCCACAGGAAGTGGGGCCAGAGAAACTTCACGGCCAGCTGCCCTGCAGCTGCGGCGGCAGCCCCGCGCCCGCCGCCAGCCGGGCGCGCCGCTTGCGCAAATCGGCAAAGCGCAGGATGGCATCGACCAGGTCATCGTCGGTGGCCAGCTCCAGGGCGTCCACGCCCGCCTGGGCGAAGGCGCTGCGCAGCTCCTGCTCGCGCCGCTGCGCCTGGAGCCGGAAGCGCTTGCGGAACACCCGGTCGTGGGTGTCCACCAGCAGCTGTTCGCCGGTCTCGGCGTCCTGCATCACCACGATCCCCAGGTCGGGCAGCTCCCGCTCCAGGGGATCGAACAGGCGCACCGCCACGACTTCGTGGCGCTGGGCCAGATGTGCCAGGGGCTTGGCCCAGCCGGGCGTGCTGATGAAATCGGAGACCACGAACACCAGCGAGCGCCGGCGCATGATGCGCAAGGCGGCCTGCAGGCACTCCTGCAGATTGGTCAGGGGCGCGCGCTCAAGCTCGGGCCAGGTGAGCAGGCGGTGCAGCAGATGCAGCACGTGGCGCCGCCCGCTGCGGGCGGGAATGACCAGATCCACGCCGGCGCCGTAGAACAGGGCGCCGACCCGGTTGCCGTGGCGCGTCAGCAGCCGCGCCAGCACCGTGACGAATTCCGTGGATACGGCGCGCTTCTTGGCGCCCGAGCCGAAGTCCATGGAGGGGCTGAGATCCAGCAGGAACCAGGCGGTGACTTCCCGGTCTTCGTGGTACTCGCGCACATAGGGGGTCTGCAGGCGCGCCGTGACGTTCCAGTCGATGTGGCGCACGTCGTCGTGGTACTGGTATTCGCGCAGATCGGCCAGATCCAGGCCGAAGCCGCGGAACAGGGTGCGGTAGTCGCCCTGCAGCAGCCCGTCCAGGCGGCGGATGACCGCCCACTCCAGGCGCCGCAGGATGCGCTCAGGAGCCAGCGGCGACGCGGACATGGGCTTGCAGGGGTTTTTCCGGGCGCGGGATCTTCTTCATGATGCGCTCGATCACGTGGTCCGGCGTCAGGCCTTCGGACAGCGCCTCATAGCTCAGCACCAGCCGGTGGCGCAGCACGTCCGGCACCAGGTCGGCCAGGTCCTCGGGCAGGACGTAGTCCCGACCGCGCAGGAAGGCGAGCGCCCGCGCCCCCTCGACCAGATGAATGGAGGCGCGCGGACTGGCGCCGTAGGTGAGGTATTTCCCCAGGTCCCCCAGACCGTAGCGCTCCGGCTGGCGCGTGGCCGCCACCAGGCGCACGGCGTACTGGATGAGCGACGGATCCACGTAGGCGTTGCGGCACTCGCGCTGCAGCTCCGAGAGCTCTTCGGTCGTGGCGATGGTGGCGACCATGGTGGCCGGCCCGGTGACGCGCTCGACGATGACGAATTCCTCTTCCTCGCTCGGATAGTCCACCAGCACCTTCATCATGAAGCGGTCCACCTGGGCCTCGGGCAGCGGGTAGGTGCCTTCCGTCTCGATCGGGTTCTGGGTGGCCATGACTAGGAAGGGCTGCGGCACCCGGTGGGTGTGGCCGGCGATGGTGACCTGGTATTCCTGCATCACCTCCAGCAGGGCGCTTTGCACCTTGGCCGGCGCCCGGTTGATCTCGTCGGCCAGCAGCAGATTGGTGAATACCGGCCCCAGGGAGGTGGTGAAGTCGCCGGTCTTCTGGTTGTAGATGCGCGTGCCCACCAGGTCCGCCGGCACCAGGTCGGGCGTGAACTGGATGCGCCGGAAGGAGCCGCCGATGGTCTGGGCCAGGGTCTTGACGGTCAGCGTCTTGGCCAGCCCGGGCACGCCCTCCACCAGCAGATGCCCCTGGGCCAGGACGGCCACCAGCACGCGCTCCAGGAAATGATCCTGGCCGACCACCACCCTCTTCACTTCGTAGAGGATGCGCTCCATGAGCGAGGAAACCTCGCCCCCTTCCAGTTCTCTGCTGCTCATGTCGCCCTCCCCGTCGCCCAAGCCGCAGTCAAAACGGCGGCACGCCGGCGGCAGCCGCCGCACTCTCGATCGGCACCGCGAAGCCGATGCCTACGAAGAAGCCCTGTTCCGTGGGATTGAGCACACCGGTCACGATGCCCACCACTTCGCCTTGCGCGGTGACCAGCGGTCCGCCGGAGCTGCCGGGATTGGCCGCGGCGTCGAACTGGATGAGATTGGTCAGCACGCGCTTGCCTTCCGGCGAGTGGAACTTGCGCCCCAGGCCAGACACCACGCCCGCCGACACCGACGGGCCGATGCCGAAGGGAAAGCCCACGGCGATGACCGCGTCGCCCGGGGCCAGATCGGCGGTGGAGCGCAGCGTGGCAGCCACCAGGCCGTCGGGCACGGTGGCGGCGCGCAGCACCGCCAGATCCATCTCCGGCCGGGCGGCGACGACGCTGGCCTCGGCTTCCAGGCCGTCGAAGAAGGTCACGCGCACCCGCTGGGCGCCGGCCACCACGTGCAGGTTGGTGAGGATGACGCCTTGGTCCACGATCACCACGCCGCTGCCGACGCTGCCGCTTTCCGCGCCATCTTCCCCCGCAGGACCGAAGCCGCGCACGCGCACCACGGACGGGCGGATGATGCGGTAGGCCCTGGCGGCGGTGGACGGCACCGCCTTGTTCTCCAGAGTGTGCAGGACGGCGGCGTCGATGTCCTCCTGGGTAATCTTGCGCGGCGCAGGATTGATGAAGGCGTAGGCGAGCAGCAGGAGCAGTCCGAACAGCACTCCGGAAGCGACCAGCAGGGGCCGCTCGTGGCGTCGGAAAAAACCCCGGAGCCGTCCTGGCGCGGCATCCTCCGCTGCGCCGGGCTCCTGGCCGGCAGACTCAATCGGCTCTGCCTGCGGGCGAGCAGCCGCCCGCGACCGGCTGGAACTGCTGTAGAGCGTGACTCGTCTCATACGCGGACAACGGCCGCCCGTCGCGGCTTCTCCAGCTTACTCACGACCAAAATTCGACGTCGCCGGGGCGTTCCGAGTTCCGATAACGAACGTCAGGGAACTTTGACGCCGCGCCGGTGCTAAAGTGAGAAAGATTCGATCTTGCCGGCGCGCGCAGGCAGCCGGGAGGAAATCCATGACACTGTTGTGGCCACAGATGCTGTGGCTGTTGCTGGCCGTGCCCGCCCTGGTGGGCGCCTATGTGCTGCTGCTGCGGCGCAAGAAGAAGGGTGCCCTGCGCTATGCCAGCCTGAGCCTGGTGAGCGGGGCGCTGGGTCCCGGCCAGCGCCTGCGCCGGCACCTGCCGGCGCTGCTGCTGCTGGCCGCGATCACGATGGCCATCGTCGCCCTGGCGCGGCCCAGCGCGGTGGTCACCCTGCCCTCCGAGCAGCGCACCCTCATCTTCGCCATCGATGTTTCCTTAAGCATGAGCGCCACGGATGTGGAGCCGAACCGCCTCGCGGCGGCGCAGGCGGCAGCCAAGGCCTTCATCAGCGAACAGCCGCCGGATGTGCGCATCGGCATCGTGTCGTTCGCCGGCACCGCCTCCGTGGTGCAGCCGCCCACCGAGAACCGCGAGGATCTGCTCGCGGCCGTGGACCGGCTGCAGCTGGACCGTCACACCGCCATCGGCAGCGGCATCATCCTGTCCCTGGTGACCCTCTTCCCCGACGCGGGCAGCGAGCTGGAATCGATCCTCTTCGAGGAAGGCACCGCGCCAGGCGGCGAGCGCGGCGTGCCCATAGACCAGGCGCCCAAGGCGCAGCAGAAGCCGGTCCAGTCGGTCGCCCCTGGCTCCTACGCCTCGGCCGCTATCATCCTGTTGACCGACGGGCGCCGCACCATCGGCCCCGACCCGCTGGAGGCCGCCCAGATGGCCGCCGACCGGGGCGTGCGCGTGTTCACCGTGGGCTTCGGCACGCCCGAAGGCACTTCCGTCAGCTCTGAGGGCTGGACCGTGTACATGCGCTTTGACGAAGAAACCCTCAAGGCGATCGCTGCCATCACCCGCGCCCAGTACTTCCACGCCGGCTCGGCGGCGGACCTGAGGAAGGTCTACGAGGCCCTCAGTGCCCGCTTCGTCCTGGAGAAGAAGGAGACCGAGATCACCGCCCTGTTCGCCGCCGCTGCGACCGTGCTGATGCTGGCTGCGGGGCTGCTGTCTCTGTCCTGGTTTCATCGGCTGGCATGAATTGCCGCCCGGGGTCAAACGAATCCGCGCCGCTCGGCCCATTCCCGGGCCTTGGCGATGGCGATGCGGATCGCCATGCCTTCCTCGTAGCCCTCCGCGAGCAGCGCATTGGCGATCTCGATCGCCTTGGCCCGAACCACTTCGGGCAGGTGTTCCATGGCCGGCGGAAAATGAAATTCGTTCCAGGGCATGGCTACCGGGACCATTCACGGCCGCCGTCTGCCGGCCACTCTACCGGCCGCGGCACCAGCTCGCCATCGTCGATGCCGTGGCTGCCGAGCGAGCCGGCCGCAGCCTGGATCACGATGTAATACAGATCTTCGTCGCAGAGATTGCGCCAGGTGCGTTCGCCAGCCGGGTCAACGCGAATCACCGTGCCCTCGCGCACCTCGAGCACCGCGCCGTCCACCTGAAACTGGCCGCGGCCGCGCAGAAAGATGTAGAGCTCTTCGTGGCGGCGGTGGCGATGGTAGAAGGGCACGGCGGCCTTGGCCGGCAGGCGGTTGAGGGAGACCTCCATGGCGCTCAGCCCCAGAACATCACCCAGGAACAGCTTGCCCGGCACCGGCCGGGCCAGGGCCGGATGCTCGAAGTAGTAGTCGTAGAGCCGCTCCAGCGGGCCGCACTGGGCACAGGCGTAATGGGCGCCGCTGGTGACGGTGAGCGGGCTGGAAGTAGGATCGGTCATGATGGGTCTCCTCGAGGTGTTGTGACTTGTTTTTTGCAAGTGAGAAGACTTAAGGATAGCCATAAACTTTTATTTTGCAAGTTATAGGTGTGCTGCGGCTGGACAGCCCCGGACAGGGGGGCTAGCATGGCCAGTGCAGTTCTCTGTCCGTGACCGGCCGCTATCCATGTCCCGTGCCCCTCAGCCCGCCGAGGCGGCGAGCTTCCCGCGCTCGCCCTGTCCCCTCGCCAGCACCCTCGATCTGGTGGGCGACAAATGGACGCTGCTGGTGGTGCGCGACCTCTGTTTCGGCAAGCGCCTGTTTCGGGAATTCGCCGAGTCCGCCGAGGGTATCCCCAGCAACATCCTGGCCGAGCGCCTCAAGCGCCTGGAGCGCGCCGGGCTGATCGAGAAGCGCCCCTACCAGACCAGCCCGGTACGCTACGAGTACCGGCTCACCGCCAAGGGCCGGGACCTGCTGCCAGCGCTACGGGCGCTGGCCGAATGGGGCAACAAGCACATCCCCGGAACCTGGCCGCTGCCGGGAGTGGATGGCGGCCGGGGCTGACGTACCCCGGCCCGCGCGGCGGCCAGTCGGACTGCCTCACAGACGTGCTCTCATACCCGCTCCGTCCTCTTCCATCGTCTCCACGTCGGCGGAGCACCGCGCGCATGGAGCCGGGCATCTCCGTCCCGTAGCTGCGTGGACTGTACTAAGTGCATCTGGTCTGTGAGCTGGTATCGCCACTCCTGAGAGACTCCAGACGGCTTGCCCTGATGGGCTTGATTATTTTTGATCTTATGGTATACCATATTATTGTAATATCTCATCGCCGATGGCTGATTCAAGACAAGGGGTACCCGAGATGGCTTTGGAGATTCGCAAGACGGTCACCTACATCGAAGAAACGCTGATCGATGGCGGAAAGCGGGCGGAGAAGCCGCTCAAGCTGTTCGCCGCGGCGGCGGTGATCCGCAATCCCTGGGCAGGGCGGGGGTTCGTCGCCGATCTTGGTCCCGAGATCCGCGACTACGCGCCGCTTCTCGGCGAGCTGCTGACCGCTGAGATCCTGCGCATCGCCGGTTCGGGCGAGGCCGTCGAGGGCTATGGCAAGGCGGCCGTGGTCGGTACCGCGGGCGAGCTGGAACACGCCTCGGCGCTGATCCACACCCTGCGCTTCGGCAACAAATACCGTCAGGCGGTGGACGCCAAGAGCTACCTGGCCTTCACCAACGTGCGCGGCGGCGCCGGCTGCCCCATCGCCATCCCCCTCATGCACAAGCACGACGAGGGCATGCGCTCCCACTATCTGACCATCCAGTTCTCCATCGTCGATGCGCCGGCGCCCGACGAGATCGTGGTGGCCCTGGGCGCCTCCATCGGCGGCCGGCCGCATCACCGCATCGGTGACCGCTATCAGGACCTCAGGGAGCTGGGCGGCAATGACGCCTGAAGCCGCCACCTGTCGCCCGGTGCGCGAGGGCCTCGCCGCCGGCACCGCCTATCGGGTCTGCGGGGCGGGAGAGCCGCTGGTGTTCATTCACGGCGTCGGCATGAACAAGGAGGTCTGGGAGCCGCAGGTTTCGGCCTTCGCCGCTGACTACCGGGTCATCAGCTACGACATGCTGGGCCACGGCGGTAGCGTCCTGCCGCCCGAGGCCCCCACGCTCGGCGACTATGCCCGGCAACTGGCCCGGCTGCTGGATGCGCTGGACATCGGAGCAGCCAACGTGGTGGGGCATTCCATGGGGGCGCTGGTGGCGCTGGCCTTTGCCCTGGATCATCCCGAGCGGGTGCTGCGGCTGGTGGCCTTGAATGCCGTGTACCAGCGCAGCGCCGAGCAGCGCGAGGCGGTCATCAGCCGCGCCACCGCGCTCGCTGTGTGCGGGGTCGGGGATACCGTCGAGGGGACGCTGAGTCGCTGGTTCGGCGACGGTCAGGACGGCCGGCAGGCCGAACAGGCCGCCCGCATCCGGGCCTGGCTGCAAGCGGTCGATCCGGTCGGCTACGCCCGCACCTACCGCTTGTTCGCCACCGCCGACGATGCTGTCGCGGACCGGCTCCATACCCTGCGCGTGCCGGCGCTGTTCATGACCGGCGAGCACGATCCGAACTCGACGCCGGCGATGTCGCAGAACATGGCTGCCGCGACCCCGATGGGGCGCGTGCTGGTGGTGCCGGGGGAGCGCCACATGATGGCCTATGCCGCGCCGGAGCGGATCAATCCGCTGCTGCGCCAGTTCCTCAGCGAGACTGCGGCGCGGCTGCAGTGCTGAGCCGACAGACACCACCAGGAGGCAGTATGTCCACCGAACCCCTCGATCCGCGCGAACTGCGCAAGGCCCTCGGCGCTTTCGTCACCGGCGTCACCGTGGTCACCACCCTGGACAGCGACGGCACGCCGCGCGGCTTCACCGCCAATTCCTTCACCTCGGTATCGCTGGACCCGCCGCTGATCCTGGTCTGCGTCGGCAAGCACGCCTCCAGCCACGGTGTGTTCGTCAAGACCACGCGGTTTGCGGTGAACATCCTCGCGGAGACGCAGAAGAGCATCTCCAGCACCTTCGCCGCCAAGGCGCCCGACAAGTTCGCCGGTGTGGCCTGGCGTCATGGCCGGACCGGCAGTCCGCTGCTCGCCGACGTGGCCGCCTGGCTCGACTGCGAGATGCACGAGGTGATCGAGGTCGGCGACCACGCCATCCTGTTCGGCCGGGTAGTCGACTTCGGCTATCAGAGCAGCACGCCGCTAGGCTACTGCCGCGGCAACTATCTCACCTTCGGCCTGGAGCAGGAGGCGCTCAACGCCGCGTCCCACGATACCCGGGTCGGCGCCATTCTCGAAGGCGCCGGTGACATCCTGTTCCTCGACGACGGCGCCGGCGGCCTGGTGCTGCCCGAGGGTAGCTCTCTCAACGGCGGCGGCGACGACAAGAGCCTGCTGAAGCTGCTCGCCCGGCTCGGCTTCGAAGTCGAGATCAGCTTTTTGTTTGCGGTCTTCGAGCACGGCGGCCGCGACCACGGGGCGATCTACTACCGCGGCGAGATCACCGGCGGCACACCCACCGAGGCGCGGGTGCGCATGGTGCCGCTGCAAGAGATCCCCTGGCAGGCGGTCAAGGACCGGGCGGTATGCTCGATGCTGCAGCGCTACGTGGCCGAGCGCCTGGAGAATCGCTTCGGCATCTATGTCGGTGGCGCCGAGACCGGCAAAGTGCAGGCGCTGGCCTGAGGTGATCGACAACAGCGACAACAACCATCGACTTTGGGGGTAGCGATGAAATTCTCTCTGTTTGTGCACATGGAGCGCTTCGATCCGGCCAAGCCGCACCGCGAGCTGTTCCACGAGCTGGTCGAGCTGGTCGAGATCGCCGAGGCGGGGGGGTTCGAGATGATCTGGATCGGCGAGCATCTGGGCATGGAGTTCACCATCGCCCCCAACCCGTTCGACTTCATGGCCTATCTGGCGGCCCGCACTCAGCGCATTCGGCTGGGCGTGGGCACGGTGATCGCGCCGTTCTGGCATCCGCTGCGCCTGGCCGGCGAGGCGGCGCTGGTGGACATCATGAGCGGTGGCCGCCTCGAGCTCGGCCTGGCCCGCGGCGCCTACCAGTTCGAGTTCGACCGCATGCTGGGCGGCATGAAGGCGACCGAGGGCGGCAAGCATCTGCGCGAGCTCATCCCGGTGCTGCAGCGGTTGTTCGTCGGCGACTGCGCCCACCAGGGCGAGTGCTGGTCCTTCCCTACCGCCACCGCCATGCCCAAGCCGCTGCAGACCCCGTATCCGCCCATGTGGATCGCCGCCCGCGATCCCGACTCCCACAACTTCGCGGTGGCCAACGGCTGCAACGTCATGGTGACACCTCTCTGGCACCCGGACGAGGAGGTGGTCAGCCTGCGCGACCGCTTCAATGCGGCGTTGGCCAACAACCCGGGGGTGCCGCGGCCGCGGCTGATGCTGCTGCGCCACACCCATGTGCACGAGCGCACCGGCGACTGGGAAACCCCGGCCCGGGCGCTGAGCCGCTACTACAGCTACTTCGAGGAGTGGTTCCGCAACCAGCGGCCCATCAGCAACGGCTTCATCGAGCCGCTGAGCGAGGCCGAGATCGCCGCGAAGGCCCATTTCGCGCCGCAACTGATGCGCGACAACCTGGTCATCGGCCAGCCCGATACGGTCATCACCCGTCTCAAGTACTACGAGCGCCTGGGCTACGACCAGTACAGCTACTGGATCGACAACGGCCTGCCCCATGCTGCGAAGAAGCGCTCGCTGGAACTGTTCGTCGATGAGGTCATGCCGGCGTTCGCCTGATGGCGCGGAGCCGATTCCGTAATCAGGAGGTCCTACTCATGCTGCGACGCTTCCAGCACTACATCGACGGCACGTTCGAGGATGGCAGCGAGGTCTTCGAGAGCCTCAACCCGGCCACCGGCCGGCCCTGGGCGCTGATGCCGGCCGCCAGCGCGGGTGACGTCGACCGCGCCGTGCGCGCCGCCCAGCGCGCGTTTCTGGCCCCGGCCTGGGCCGGCCTGAGCGCGACCCAGCGCGGCAAGCTGCTATATCGCCTGGGCGAGCTGTTGGCCGAGCACGCCCCGCACCTGGCCGAGCTGGAGACGGCGGACACCGGCAAGATCATCCGCGAGACGCGCAGCCAGATCGGCTACGTGGCCGATTACTATCGCTACTACGCCGGCCTGGCGGACAAGATCGAGGGCGCCCATCTGCCCATCGACAAGCCGGACATGGAGGCCTACCTGCGCCGCGAGCCGATCGGCGTGGTCGCTGCCATCGTGCCGTGGAACTCGCAGCTGTTCCTGTCTGCGGTCAAGCTGGGGCCGGCGCTGGCCGCCGGCTGCACGGTGGTGCTCAAAGCCGCAGAGGACGGCCCGGCGCCGCTGCTGGAATTCGCCAGGCTGGTGCACGAGGCCGGTTTCCCGCCCGGGGTGGTGAACATCATCACCGGCTTCGGCGACACCTGCGGCGGCACCCTCACCCGCCATCCGCTGGTGGCGCGCATCGCCTTCACCGGCGGCCCGGCCACGGCCCGCCACATCGTGCGCAACTCCGCGGAGAACCTGGCCTGCACCAGCCTCGAGCTGGGCGGCAAGTCGCCGGTGCTGGTGTTTGACGACGTCGACCTGGACAGCGCCTGCAACGCCATCGTCGCCGGCATCTTCGCCGCCAGCGGGCAGAGCTGCGTGGCCGGCTCGCGCTTGCTGGTGCAGCGCACAGTGCGCGACGCGCTGCTGGAGAAGCTCGCTGCCAGAGCCGCCGCCATCCGCATCGGCGATCCCCAGGACCCGGCCACCGAGATGGGGCCGCTGGCCACCCGCCGTCAGCTCGAGCACATCGAGCGGATCGTCGCCGAGAGCCGCGCGGCCGGCGCCGAGCTGGTCACCGGCGGCGGCCGGCCAGAGGGGCTGGAGGAGGGTTACTACTACCGCCCCACCATCCTGGCCTGCCCCGATGCTCGCGTGCCGAGCGCGGTCGAGGAACTGTTCGGGCCGGTGCTGAGCGTGCTCACCTTCGACAGCGAGGAGGAGGCCGTGGCCATGGCCAACGATTCTCGCTTCGGCCTGGCCTCGGGGGTGTTCACCCGCAATCTGAGCCGTGCCCAGCGTCTGATCCGCGCGCTCCGCGCCGGCATCGTCTGGGTCAACACCTACCGCGCGGTATCGCCCATTGTGCCCTTCGGCGGCTACGGCCTGAGCGGCCTCGGGCGCGAGGGCGGGCGGGAGTCGGTGCTGGACTACACCCGCACCAAGTCGGTGTGGATCCGCACCGCGGACGAGCCCATTCCCGATCCCTTCGTCATGCGCTGAGGAGGCGGACAGATGCTCTACGAGATGCGCACCTATCGCCTCAAGACCGGCGCGTTGCCCGAGTACCTGCGCCTGGTGGAGGAGGAGGGGATCGCCCTGCAGCGGCAGTACCTGGGCGAGCTGGTCGGCTATTTCTTCTCCGAGATCGGCCCCCTCAACCAGATCGTCCATATCTGGGCCTACCCCAGCCTCGATGAGCGCGAGGCGCGGCGTGTGGCGCTGGCCAGCGATCCGGCGTGGCAGCGCTTTGCCCCGAAGATCCAGGCGCTGATCGAGGAGATGGAGAGCAAGATCCTGAAACCGACGCCGTTTTCTCCGCTCGGCTAGTGCCCGCGGCGGATTGCCCGATTATCACTACAACGTCACCACTGGAGGACAGTCATCATGAAGACTCGCAAGCGCTCCGGCATCCGACTGGCCGTCACCGCCCTGGCCGGCGCCCTGCTCAGCGTGCCCGCCCTGGCCGAGGAGCTGGTGTTCACCAGTTGGGGCGGAACCACCCAGGACGCCCAGAAGAAATACTGGACCGAACCCTTCGCCAAGGCGACCGGCGTCAAGGTGCTGCAGGACGGTCCCACCGACTACGGCAAGCTCAAGGCCATGGTGGAGAGTGGCAACGTCTCCTGGGATGTGGTCGACGTGGAGTATGACTTCGCCGTCAAGGCCGCTCAGGACGGGCTGCTGGAGCCGATCGATTTCTCCGTGGTGAACAAGAGCGAGATCGATCCGCGCTTCGTCAGCGAGCACGCCGTGGGCAGCTTCTATTACTCCTTCGTGCTCGGCTACAACAAGGACGCCTTTGGCAAGAACGGCCCGCGCACCTGGACCGACCTGTTCGACCTGGAGAAATTCCCGGGCAAGCGCACGCTGTACAAGTGGTCGGCCCCCGGCGTGCTGGAACTGGCGCTGCTGGCCGACGGCGTGCCGGCGGACAAGCTCTATCCCCTCGACCTCGATCGCGCCTTCAAGAAGCTCGACACCATCAAGCCGCACATCGTCTGGTGGGGTGGCGGCGCCCAATCCCAGCAACTGCTCGCCTCCGGCGAGGCGCCCCTGGGCATGTTCTGGAACGGGCGGCTGCACGCTCTGCAGCAGAGCGGGGTCGACGTCGGCATCTCCTGGGAGCAGAACCTGACGGCGGCCGACGTGCTGGTGGTACCCAAGGGCAGCAAGCGCAAGGACGCCGCCATGAAGCTGCTGGCGCTGGCCACCAGCGCCCAGGCCCAGGCCGCTTTCGCCAAGGAGACCGCCTACGCGCCGATCAACGTCAAGGCTAAGGAGCTGCTGCCCGCCGAGATGGCCAAGACCCTGCCCGATCGGCATACCGAGAGCCAGATCAACCTGGACATGAAGTACTGGGCCGAGCATCGGGACGAGATCGCCAAGCGCTGGTACGCCTGGCAGGCCCAGTAATACCGCCGCCAGGTGTCCCCCATGTCACTCCTCTCGACGACCCATGGCCCGCCGTTGCGCCAGGCGCCGCCCCCGCGCTGGCGCCCGAGCGTGGAGTTCAGGCTGACGCTGCCGGCCCTGGCGCTGCTGCTGTTCTTCTTCATCCTGCCGGTCCTGGCCCTGCTGCTGCGCAGCGTGATGGAGCCGCAGCTCGGGCTGCACAACTACATCGAGCTGTTCGGCTCGCCGACCTATGCCCGGGTGTTCTTCAACACCTTCTTCGTGGCCACGGTGGTCACTGCAGTCACCCTGCTGATCGGCTTCCCGGTGGCCTGGCTGCTGGCCATCATGCCGCGATTCTGGAGCACGCTGCTGTTCGCCGTCATCCTGTTGTCGATGTGGACCAATCTGCTGGCGCGCACCTACGCCTGGATGGTGCTGCTGCAGCGCACCGGCGTGATCAACCGCACGCTGCTGCAGTGGGGGCTGATCGACCAGCCGCTGCCGCTGGTCAACAACCTGGTAGGCGTCACCATCGGCATGACCTACATCATGCTGCCGTTCATCATCATGCCGCTGCACGCCACGCTGAAGGGCATCGAGCCTGCCATCCTGCGCGCCGCTGCCTTGTGTGGGGCGAGCCGCTGGCAGGCCTTTACGCGGGTGCTGCTGCCGCTGGCCCTGCCGGGCGTGGCCGCCGGCGGGCTGATGGTGTTTGTCATGTCGCTGGGCTATTTCGTCACCCCGGCCCTGCTCGGCGGCACCTCCTACATGATGCTGGCCGAGCTCATTGCCCAGCTGGTGCAGTCGCTGCTCAACTGGGGGCTGGGCGGGGCAGCGGCGTTCGTGCTGCTGCTGGTCACGCTGGCGCTCTACGCCGTACAGCTGCGCTACCTGGGCGGCGGTCGCATGGGCAGGGGAGGGCGCTGAGATGCTGCTGGATTTCGACCGTCTCGGCGCGCTGCGCTGGCTGCTGGTGGGGATCGGGGTGCTGGTGGCGCTGTTCCTGCTGCTGCCCATCGTCTTCATCGCCGCGCTGTCCTTCGGCGACTCGCAGTGGCTGGTGTTTCCGCCGCCGGGCTGGACGCTGCGCTGGTATCAGGAGCTGCTGTCCGACCCGCGCTGGCTGGAGGCCATGCTGACCAGCGCCAAGGTCGGCCTGCTCGTCACCGTGCTGTCGGTGCTGCTCGGCCTGCTGGCCTCGCTCGGCTTGGTGCGCGGCAGCTTCTACGGCCGCGAGGCGCTGCGCGCGCTGTTCCTCACCCCTCTGGTGCTGCCGGTGGTGGTGCTGGCGGTGGCTTTGTACGCCTTTTTCCTGCGTCTGGGCCTGAACGGCACCCTGCTCGGCTTCGTCATCGGCCATCTGATCGTGGCGCTGCCGTTCTCCATCATCACCATCAGCAACTCCCTGGAGGGCTTCGACCGCGCGCTGGAGGATGCCGCCCTGATCTGCGGCGCCAGTCCACTGGAGGTCAAGCTGCGGGTGACCCTGCCTGCCATCAAGCTCGGGCTGTTCGCGGCGGCGATCTTCTCCTTCCTGGTGTCCTGGGACGAGGTGGTGCTGTCGATCTTCATGGCCAGCCCCAGCCTGCAGACCCTGCCGGTGCGCATCTGGGGCACGCTGCGCCAGGACCTGACACCGGTGATCGCCGCCGCCTCGACCCTGCTGGTCGCCCTCACTCTGGTGCTGATGCTGCTCGTCGCCCTCGTCCGCAAAGGTAAGTAACGCCATGTCCGCTTCTTTCCTCAGTATCCGTGGCCTGCGCAAGACCTACGACCGTGTGGTCGCCGTGGACAATGTCTCGCTCGAGATCGAGCAGGGCGAGTTCATGACCTTCCTCGGCCCCTCCGGCTCGGGCAAGAGCACCACGCTGTACATCATCGCCGGCTTCCAGCAGCCGACCGAGGGACAGGTGCTGCTCGACGGCCGGTCGCTGCTGCCGGTGCCGTCCAACCGCCGCAACATCGGCATGGTGTTCCAGCGCTACACTCTGTTCCCGCACTTGACGGTGGGCGAGAACGTGGCCTTCCCGCTGCGCGTGCGGCGCCGGCCCCAGGCCGAGATCGACGCCAAGGTGGAGCGGATGCTGCGACTGGTGCGGCTCGAAGGCTTGCGCGAGCG
>DATLYF010000118.1:0-9819 GCA_035575095.1 Candidatus Competibacteraceae bacterium | reverse complement strand
ATCCAGACCGCTGTCCAGCACGCCCACCGGTACGCTCATGCCGGCCGCCGCTGCAGCGTGGGGACGGGCACCAGCCGGCCCTGCTCCAGACGCAGGATGCGTTCGCAGCCGGCCAGAGCCTCAGGGCGGTGGCTGATGACGAGGCGGGTGCAGTCGCCGAACAGCGCGTCGACCGCGGCGATGATACGCGCCTCGGTGTCCAGGTCGACGGCGGCGGTGGCCTCGTCCAGCAGCAGCACCCGCGGCCGCTGCAGCAGAGCGCGGGCGATAGCCAGACGCTGGCGCTGACCGCCGGAGAGCGCCAGACCGCGCCAGCCTACCGGCGTTGCCAGGCCCCGCGGCAGGGCGGCGACGAACTCCTCCAGCTGTGCCGCTCTGAGCGCCGCCAGCAGGGCGGCATCGTCCGCCTCCGGGGCAGCGAAACGCAGGTTGTCGGCCAGGCTGCCGGCCAGCAGCACGGTGTCCTGGGCCACCACGGCGACGCAGCGGCGCAACTCGGCCAGGGCCAGCTCGCGCAAATCGATGCCGTCGAGCAGGATGCGCCCGGCGTCGGGGTCGTAGTGGCGCTGGAGCAAATCGAGCAGGGTCGACTTGCCGATACCGGAGGGGCCGATCAGGCCGAGCTTGGCGCCGGCCGGCAGGTGCAGGTCCAGAGCCTGCAGCAGCGGCGGCCCGTCGGCGGTGTAGCGGAAGCTCACGCCCTCGAAGCGCAGCTCGCCGGCGACCATTGTCGGCAGCGGATGCGGCTGCGGCGGATCAGCGACGGCCGGCGGCAGCGCCAGCAGTTCCAGCACCCGCTCCAGGCTGACCCGGGCTCGCGCCAGGCCGTTGTAGAGCCCGAGCAGGGTCTGCACCGGGCCGCTGGCGCGCGCCAGGTAGGCGGACAGGGCAATCAGCGCTCCCAGGCTGAGACTGCCCTCGATCACGCGCAGCCCGCCGGCGACGAACACCAAGGCGCTGCTGGCGCTGACCAGCAGGCCGGGCACGCCACTGGCCAGGTAGCCGATCCACTGCTGGCGCAGCAGGGCCTGCAGGTAAGTCCGGTTGAGGCCGCGCAGCCGCTCCAGCTCGCGCGGCGCGGCGTTCACCGACTGGATGAATTTCATCGCCGCCAGCCGGTCGCCGAGAAAGGCGACGATATCCCCGGACCGTTCCCGCACCGTGCGGGTGGCGGCTTCCAGGTGCGGACGGGTGACACGCAAGATGAGGATCTCCAGCGGCAGCAGCACGAAGGCGAACAACGCCAGCGGCACGTCGATGGCCAGCATTAGCGCCACGCTGCCGGTCAGGGCCAGCAGCGCGTTGATCAGCGCCAGCGGCACGTCCACGCCGAAGCGCTGCAGTTCGGCCACATCGCCGTCCAGGCGGTTGAGGAAATCGCCGCCGCCGCGCTCGGCGTAGCAGGTGGGCGGCAGGCGCTGCAAATGATCGTAGACCTGCTCGCGCAGACCGAACAGCACGCGCCCGGAGATAGCCACGTACAACCAGCGGTTGGCCAGGCCTAGGGCGCTGCCAGCCAGCGCCAGCCCCAGCAGCAGTCCGGCCAGGTGCAGCAGTGCGGCGCGGTCGCCGGCGAGCAGACCCTGGTCGATCAGCCGGCCGGTGAGATAAGGCTGGGCCAGGGCCGCGGCGGTCATGGCCAGGGAACTGGCCAGCACCAGTGCCAGATTCCCTCCATGGGGGCGCACCGCGGTGAACACCCAGCCGAAGCCCGCTGCGGTAGGGGCCGATCCCCGATTCCCCTGGCCCATGGCGCCGACCGTCAGCGCCGCACCACCCGCAGCGAGGCCAGGGCCTGATCGCCGCCGCCAGGCAGCTTGATCTCGCCGATGCGCTCCAGGGTCTGGGTCGAATACACGCCGATATCGTTCATCGCCCCGCCCACGTACAGCTCCTGGCCGTCGGCGGAGATGTTGATGGCGTAATAGGTGTGGGGCAGGTCGATGCGCTTGAGCAGCGCCCCCGTCTCGGGACCGGCGCCCAGGTCGATCTTGCTGAGCTGGGTGTAGACCGCGTAGATCTCACGGGGCTTCACCGGGTTGACTACCGAGGAAAAGATCACCACCGCCAGGTTCTCGAAGTCCTTGTAGGCGAAGTCGCCGGTCTTGAGATCGAGGGTGAGGATGCCGACCTTGTAGGCCTCCGGATCGCTGGGATCCTTGTCGGTGCGGGCGGCAAAATAGGGCGTGGAGAAGATCCCCGACTGCTCGAACTGCGGCCAGGCATCGAGCACATCGGGCTCGGCGTAGTTGGGCCGCTGCCAGTTGCGGATGGGCAGGGTCTCCTTCAGCTCGCCGCTCTTGGGATCGAAGGCGTAGAGATCCCAGCCCAGGCCGTAGAGGAGCTGGCCGTCGGCCGAGGTCATGAGCATGATGATGCGCCGCGGCGCCTTGAAGCTGCGCACCGGCCTGGCGTCCAGGCCGGCGGCGGTGTCGAACACGGCGATGCGGGTGTCCTGCACCTGGTACTCGCCCAGGCCGAGTTTGACCGGCGACTCATAGACGTACAGCTCCTTGCCGTCGGGGCTGATGGCCAGGCCGAACGGTACCTTCACGCGCTCGTCGCCGCGCGACAGGTTGGTGCGAAACACTTCCTTGCCGCTGTCCAGATCCAGGCCGGAGACGCTCTCCCAGCGGTTGGTGACCACGTAGGCACGCTTGCCGTCCGGGGAGGGCACGATGACTTGCGGGCCGGGTCCGGGGGCGCTAGGGATGTCGAGGGTTTTCACCACCTGGCGCGCGGCGGCGTCAATGAGATGCAGCTTGTTCGGCTTGGTCCCGGCCAGCAGGTAGTCCTTGGCCAGGGCCGGCTGGGCGGCCAGGGCCAAGGCGGCGAGGATCAGGCTCAGGGTCCGTTTCGTGAAGGACATATGAGGCTCTCCTCCTCGCTCACTTCTTCGGGAACACGGTCTGCAGCTCGCGCCAGTCGCGGGCCGCGGAGGGCGCGTTCTGGCTCCACTCGGGATAGGTGTTCATGGTGTCGGGCACCTGGGCCGGCCACCAGCAGGGATCGGAGCAGCCGTAGAGATCGGCCTCCATGGGCTGGCACAGGCCGGCGACGCTGCCGAAAGGGTCCACCTCCCAGCCCGGGTCGAAGGTAGTGGCGCAGCCCACCACCGTGGCCATGGCCATCACCTCCTCGGTCTGGCCTTGCTCGGCCGCCTGCTCCAGCAGCTCGGCCTTCTGGTTCAGCGATTTCAGGTGTTTCATTGGCGGGCCCTCCGCGGCGCGACGTGCTGGCTGAGGAAGTCGGGCCGCTGGTTGAGTATCTGCAGGTAGACCGTGACCCCGAAATCCACCCAGTCCCGCATCAACTCGCAGTAGTGATAGGTGGGGTGCAGGGGATCAGCGTAGCGGGCGTAGGACTCGTGGTAGCAGCCGCCGGCGCACAGGCTGCGGATGCGGCAGGTGGCGCAGCCGCGGCCGGAGAGGTCGGCGGCGGCCTCCAGGAAGCCGCTCAGTCGCTCGCGGTCGATGCCCCGCTCGACGTTGCCGAAGGTAGGCAGGCGTGAGCCGGTGAAGCGGTGGCAGAGGTGCAGGTCGCCGCCGGCGTCCACCGCCAGCATGCCGATGCCGGCGCCGCAGGGCAGGGACTTGCGCCGCCCTTCGTGCAGATCGCTCAGCAACTGGTGCAGGTTGGCGAAGCCGTTGTTGCGGCCCTCCAGCGCCGCTGCCAGGTAGTCCTCACCGAGACGTTTCATGCCGGTGAACACCGCCTGTAGTTCCTCCCCATCCAGGTTGTAGTGGTCGATGGGACCGGAGGTGACCGGGGCGAAGCCGACCTCGAAGAAGCCGAGCTCGTCGCGCAGGTGGCGGTGGATGGCGACCACGTCGGTGACGCCGTGGGTCAGCGTCACCCGCGCCCCCACCGGTCGCGAGCGATAGCGGGCGAGCAGCATCCTGACCTTGGGCCGGATGATGTCGTAGCTGCCGCGACCCTTGTGGGTGACCCGGTTGCGGTCGTGGTACTCGCGCGGGCCGTCCATGCTCACGGTGATGCCGAAGCGGTGGCGGTCCAGATAGTCCACCGTCTCCTCGGTGAGCAGGGTGCCGTTGGTGGTCAGGGAGAAGTCCGGGCGCAAGCCCTGCTCGGCGCAGCGCCGCTCGGCGTAGTCCACCACCTGGCGAATCAGTGCCAGGTTGCTGAGCGGCTCGCCGCCGAAGAACACGATGTTGACCGAGGCGCGCTCGCGGGCCTGGGCGAGCAGCAGTTCGACCGAGCGCACCGCGGTGGCGAAGTCCATGCGCCGGCCCTTGGGCGCGGTGGTGAGGTCCTCCTTGTAGCAGTAGCTGCAGCTCAGGTTGCAGCCGGTGTTGACGTTGAGCACGATGGTCGACAGCGGCAGCTCGCGGATCGGCGGGATGTGCCGCGGGTCGGCCCGGCCGTGCTCATTGACGATATCCAGGTGGCGCAGTTCGCTCAGGGTGTCCACTACCTCGCCCGGCGGATAGCGGCCGTCGAAGCGACACACCACGTCGTCGATGGCGACCTCGCCGCGCTCGCGGAACAGGTCGAGCAACTCGGCGCCGACTGCATCCAGCTCGAACAGCGCGCTGGTCGGCGGGTGCATGAGGATGCGCCGCGCGCCGAGGCGCAGCTCGTGTAAGTTTTCGGGAACCAGTCTGAGACCCATGGCGGTACTCCTCGGTCAGCGGATCGGCGGGTCGTTCCAGCGCTGCACGGTGACGATCAGCCGGCCGCTGCCCTCCAGGGTGCGCTCGCCATCGGCCACCTTGGCTACCACTTTGAGGTCGCCGGCATTGTTGGTGCCGTACTTGCGCTCTGGGTTGGGGCCGGCGCCGGCAGGGATGAACAGGCCGAGCCGCGGATCGATGCGCCCGGCATAGTGGGCGTCCTTCATCTCGGCCGCCGCTTCGTTGAAATCCGCAGTGCTCCATTCGGCCGGGAATACCCCCACGCGCACATCGTCCTCGGTGCCGGGCTGGCCGTCGGGGCCGTTGAGATAGCCCACCGCTTCGAACTGGGCGGTGACCGGCGGAGTGCTGCCGCCGCCGACGCGGCCGAGGGCGTAGTCGGGCTCGATACGCACGCTGTCGAGGCGGGAATAGACCACCAGGGCCGCGTCGCGGCGGGTATCGCCCACGGCCACGCTGCGCGCGCCTGCGGCGGCGTCGGCGGCGGCCTCGGCCTCCACGGTGACGCTGTCGGCGCTGCGGCTGACCACCTTGCCGACCGTCACGTCCGGCCCGAGCTCGACGGCACCGGCCAGGCCGATGCCGTGCACGGTGAGCGTGGCCTTCTGCCCGGCCTTGAGGTAGCCGGGTGTGACCGCCAGGATTTCGGGCTGGCCGTCGCTGCGCACGCCTTGTATGTCCGCTCCGATCTCATCGGCGTCGGCGCGGAACACCCGGCCGGCGATACGCCGCCCGTCGGCGCTGAGCGCCAGCACCTCGCGCCAGTGCTCGTCGCCGACGCGGCTCGCGCCGCGCCACTCGTAGCCGGTATAGAGGCTGGCCGTGCCCGCGCCTTCGACGGTGCTGCCATCGACGTAGCTCAGCCGGTACTGCACTCGGTAGCCTTCGCCGTCGCGGCTGACGCTGGCGCTGCCGTGGAAGTCCCCGGCGCCCGGCTGGTGGCCGACGATGCGCCAGGTGCCCTCGGGACTCTTGTGGGTGTCCTTGGACCAGCTCTGCCAGGCCTCGGTCGCGAGCGGCAACTGCTCGCCCAGCGCCTTGGCGGTCTCGCCGATGGCGATCTCGAACCAGTTGCGGTCGCGGCCCAGGGCCGAGTACTCGATGGTCGGCCACTGCCCGACATGCATGTGCACCAGCTTGATCCATTCCTCCCGGTCGCGGTGCTGCAGCCCGAGGCGGGCGAAGGAGTGGCAGCGGGCGCACATCACGCCGAGCTCGCCGTAATCGGGCTCCACCGCATTGGGTCGGCGCTCCAGAGCATAGCGGAACGGCGCGCTTTCCGCCGGTGCCAGGCCTTGCCGGTCGGCCAGGTACTGGACCAGGGTCTGCTGCTCCTCGGAGCTGAGCTTGACGCCGTGCCAGATGCGCATGCGCACCAGGGTCATGTCCCAGCCCTCGGGCGTCTTGCGCATCTGGCTGATGCGCGCCAGGCCGCCGTCGGGCAGGCGGGCGTGGCAGGCGGAACAGCGCTGGTTGAGGAGGTTCTGTGCCTCCGTGGCGGTATCCGCCACGGCGATAGCGCTGCCGAACACGGCGGCGGAGCAGACGAGCGACAGCAATGGTCTTTTCATGGCACCCCCTTGGTGGTCGGGTCGCTGCGTAGGCATGTTTGTTTTTGTATTTCCAGTGTAGTCCGGGGATTCCGGAGATTCGGGCAGAGTATGGGCGAGCCGTATCGGCGGCGGCCGCGGCATCACCCGAAAGTGTTAGGTGAGGGCGCTGCGGCCGGTGCTAGACTGGCCGCAGCCCGCAGGCAACGGCGGGAGGTGAGCGGAGTGCATACGGGGATTCGGCATGACGGAGCAGCTCGTCCATACGGCGCTGGCCGACAGCATCGTCTGGGGCATGTCGGAGGAGCCCCAGGCGCGGGCCGCCATCGCGCAGTTGGCGGCGCGCATCGCCCGGCCCGATGCGGCGCTCAGCCTGGTGTTCAGCGCCGGCCACTCCGATCCGGGCGAGCTGGCCGCCGCGCTACGGGAGTATCTGCCGGCCGCTACCATCGGCTGCACCGCCGCCGGAGTGATCGCGCCCGAAGGCTATCCCGTGAGCGGTATCAGCGGCGTCAGCCTGGGGCGGGACCGGTTCGCTGCCGTCAGCGCCTGCATCGGTGACCTGCGCCGGTTCCGCATCGTCGAGGGTCAGCGTATCGTGCAGTCCCTGCTCAGACGGCTGAGCGCGCGGGTCGGCCCCGTTACCTCCCACAACACCTTCGCCCTGCTACTGATCGATGGCCTGTGCCGCAACGAGGAGCGCGTGGTCAGCAGTATCGATGTCTCGCTGGGCGGCATCGGGCTGGTGGGCGGCTCGGCCGGGGACAGCCTGCGCTTCGAACGCAGCTTCGTCTTTCACGGCGGCGTGGCTCACCCCGACAGCGCGGTGCTGGCCCTGGTCCACAGCCGGCTGCCGTTCCGCGCCTTCTCCACCCATCATTTCATCGGCACCGGGTTGCGCGTGGTGGTGACCCGCGCCGACCCGACCCGGCGCCTGGTGATGGAGATCAACGGCGCGCCGGCCGCCGAGGAGTACGCGCGGCTGCTGCATCTGCCGGTGGCGGCCCTGGATCACCAGGTGTTTTCCACTTATCCGCTGGTGGTGCGGATCGGCTCCTCCTGCCACGTGCGCGCGATCGTGTGTGCCAATCAGGACCGTTCGCTGACCTTCGGTTGCGCCATCGACGAGGGCGTGGTGCTGCGGTTGGCCTACCGCGGCGACATGCTCGCCAATCTCAGCGACACCTTCGCCGAACTGACCGACTTCATCGGGCCGCCGGTGCTGACCCTGGGCTTCAATTGCGCCTTCCGCCAACTGGAGATGGAGCGCGCCGGCGATAGCGCCGCCATCGCCGCGCTGCTGCGCCGCAACCGGGTGGTCGGCTTCAGCACCTTCGGCGAGCAGTTCAACGCCATGCATCTCAATCAGACCTTCACCGGGGTCGCCTTCGGAAGCGCGCCGCCGTGAGCGAGGATGTCTCCCCGCGGCTCGCCGAACTCGAGGCCGAGCTGGAGCGGCTGCGACGCATCAACGATGCCCTGATGGATCGGGTCGAGCGGGAAATGGCAGCCAAGCAGTCGGACTATTCCCTGTTCGAGACCGCCGCCATGCTGGAGGATGTGGTGCGCAGCCGCACCGCCGAGCTGGTCGAGGTCAACCAGCGCCTGCGCGACGAGATCGCCCACCGCCGGCGCATCGAGGAGGCGCTGCAGCAGGCCAAGCGCGAGGCCGATCGGGCCAACGACAACAAGACCAAGTTCCTGGCGGCGGTCAGCCACGATCTGCTGCAACCGCTCAACGCCGCGCGGTTGATGCTAGAAGTGCTCAAGGGGCAGGGCGCGGCGCCGGGGGTGCAGGCCGTGGCCCAGCACCTCGAGGCCTCGCTGCGCACCATGGAGAGCCTGCTCAATAGCCTGATCGATATCTCCAAGCTGGAGGCGGGGGTGATCGAGGTGCGCCGCCGCCATTTCCGGCTCGATCCGCTGCTGCAGCGGCTGGCGGCGGAATACCGCATGCGCGCCAGGCTCAAGGGGCTGACCCTGCGGCTGGTAGCGTCCCGGGCCTGCGCCTACAGCGATCCCGAGCTGCTGGAGCGGATCCTGCGCAACCTGCTCGGCAACGCGGTGCGCTACACCCGGCGCGGCGGCATCCTGCTGGGGGTGCGCCGCCAGGGGCAGACGCTGAGCATCGAGGTGCGTGACTCCGGGCCGGGCATCCCCGCCGACCAGCTGCAGGAGGTGTTCCGCGAATTCAAGCAGCTGCCCAATGCCGACCCCGATGCCGAGAAGGGTCTGGGGCTAGGGCTGGCCATCGTCGAGCGCATCGCCCGCATGCTGGGCAGCGAGGTGGCGGTGCGCTCCTGGCTGGGGCGCGGCTCGGTGTTCGCGGTGAGCGTACCGCGAGGCGACCCTCACCAGGTGGCCGCCGATGCGCCCGTCGCTGCACTGGCCGCCGACGCCGGCCGGCTATGCGCCCAGCGTATCGCCGTGCTGGAGAACGACCGGGCCTCTCTGGAGAGCATGTGCGCTCTGCTGGAGAGCTGGGAATGCCGAGTGCTGCCGGCGGCCTCGCTGGCCGAGCTCCAGCGGCGGCTGCGGGACGGGGGTATCGATCTGCTAGTGGCCGACTACCACCTGGACGGCGACGAGGATGGCCTGCAGGCCGGGGCCTGGGTGAGCGAGCGGCTGGGTCCGGACTGTCCGGTGCTGATCGTCACCAGCAACCGCGCTCCTGCACTGGCCGCCGAAGTCAAGCGCCGCGGCTGGCGTTTGCTCTACAAGCCCCTGCAGCCGGCCAAGCTACGCGCCCTGCTCAACCACCTCGCCGGCCGCGGCAGAGCGTCGTAACCCCCGGATGCTGCCGCACTGCAGCCGGGCCACGGAACCTGAGCGGTGGCGTCAGGCGCGCCGCGACGCGCTGTCGAGACCCAAACGCCGGGCCGCCAGCACCGCCTCCACCCGATTGTGTACCTTGAGCACACGCAGGATCGCGCTGACGTGGGCCTTGACAGTCCACTCGCTGATATTGAGCTTATAGGCGATGTACTTGTTGGAATGGCCCTGCATCATCAGCTGCAGCACCACGCTCTGGCGCTGGGTGATGTGGGGCGGCGCGGCTTCGGCGGTCTGCGTCGGCGCCCCGCACGCCGGGGTGAAGAGACCACCTTCGAGCACGTGACGAATGGCGTTGGCGATACGTTCGCGCGGCAACGATTTGGGGATGAAGCCCGAGGCGCCGCAGGCGATGGCGTCGTGCACCGTGGCCTCGTCGTCCAGATAGGAGACGACCACGGTGGGGGTGGCGGGCGCCTGAGCGCGCAGTTCGACCAGGGCGGACAGGCCCTCAGCACCGGGGATGTGCAGATCCAGCAGGATGAGATCGAAATCCATGCGCTGCACCAGGGCGTAGCCTTCGTCGAAGCTGCCGACGCCGTGATAGTCGAGCGGTTCGATCAGCTCCTCCAGCACGCTCTTCAGCGCCTCGCGGACCAGCGGATGGTCATCGATGACCAGCACCTTATGCTCCGAGAAGGGGGGCGGCTTGCTCATCGGGATATTCTCAAGCGGGTCGCTGTGAGCGAACGCAGGCCGTGAAGGGCCGTTCCTCACTATAGGCGTCCGGGCCGGCTTGGCAATAGCACCTTGGTCGTAGCGGCGGTGGACAAAAAAAGACC
>DATLYF010000117.1:0-20583 GCA_035575095.1 Candidatus Competibacteraceae bacterium | reverse complement strand
AGTACAGCTCCGGGCTGCGTAGCCGCAGCGGCAGCCGCCGCAACTGCCAGGCACCGCGCACATAATCGGCCTCGCCCGCGGTCACGGTGAAGGCATTCGCCCGCAGAGCGGCACCCTTGAGGCGTTCGTAACGAGCGTCATCCAGGTAGTAGAACAGCACTCCGCCCAACAGCAGCAGCGCACTCGCAATCATGGCCAGACCCAGGCGCCATGCCATTGGCCACCAACCCGGCCGGGCCGATTCAGCCATAGGCGCTCTGCGCCGAGCCTGCCTCGCCGCGCTCCAGCTCCGCGACCACCTGCATGGTCAGGGTGCGCAGCGTCTCTTCCTGATAGCGCTCGCAAGCTCCGTGCAGGCGCTCCAGGGAGTCGCGGAAATGCCGCCAGTCCACGCCGCGATGCCGCGCCAGCAGCAGCTTCGGATAGGGCGTGGGCATCAAGTCTTCGCCGTCGTGGAACAGCTCTTCGTGCAGCTTCTCGCCGGGACGCAGGCCGGTGAACCGGATGGCGATGTCCTTGCCCGGCACCTTGCCGCTGAGCCGGATCATCTGCTCGGCCAGATAGTGGATATTGATCGGCTCGCCCATATCCAGCACATAGATCTCGCCGCCCTCGCCCACCGCCCCGGCCTGCAGGATGAGCTGGGCGGCCTCGGGGATGGTCATGAAGTAGCGGCTGACCTCGGGGTGGGTGACGGTGACCGGGCCGCCTGCCGCGATCTGCTTGTGGAACAGGGGCACCACACTGCCGGCCGAACCGAGCACGTTGCCGAAGCGGACGATGACGAAGCGGGTGTCGCCGCGACGGCTGCAGTCCTGGCAGTAGAGCTCGGCGAGCTGCTTGCTCGCGCCCATCACGTTGCTCGGGTTGACCGCCTTGTCGGTGGAGATCAGTACGAAGGTGCGGCAGCCATGGCGGACGGCGGCCTCGGCCATATTCACCGTGCCGAACAGGTTATTGCGCACCGCCTCGCGCGCCTGCACCTCCAGCAGCGGCACGTGCTTGTAGGCGGCGGCGTGGAACACCACCTCCGGGCGGAACTCGGCCATGACGTGCTCGACCAGGGCCGGATCGCAGACGTCGCCGAGACGGGCATGGAGGTTTAACTGCGGGAAGCGCTCACGCAGCTCCATGTCGATCTGGTAGAGATTGAACTCGCTGCGTTCGAGGATGATCAGTGTCTGCGGTTCGAGTCCGGCCACCTGGCGACACAGCTCGGAACCGATCGAGCCGCCACCACCCGACACCAGCACGGTGCGCCCCGACAGCTCGCGGCCGATGGTCGCCCAGTCCAGGGAGACCGGCTCGCGCCCCAGCAGGTCTTCGATGGAGACCTCGCGCAGGGCCTGCACCCCAGCCTGGCCATCGAGCAGATCGCGCCAGCGCGGCAGGGTGCGGAAGGGTTTGCCGCTGGCCTCGCAGGCGCTGACGATGCGTCGCAACTGCTCGGTGGTGGCGGTGGGTATGGCAATGAAGATGTGGTCGATGCGATGCTTGGCCACCACCCTGGGGATGGCGTCGCAGCTATCCACCACCCGCACACCCCTGACCTCGGTGCCGCGCTTGCGGGCGTCGTCATCGACGAAGGCCACCGGATGGTACTCGCCTTCGCTATTGCGGCTCAGATCCCGCACCAGCATCTCCCCGGCCTGGCCGGCGCCGACGATGAGCACCCGCTGGCCGGTCTTAAAGTACAGCGGGTGATCCTTGATCCAGCGGTAGGTGAAACGCGGCAGTCCCAGCAGCAGCAGCAGCAGCAGTCCGTGCAGGACGAAGATGGAGCGCGGCACGTCCTGCATGTCGGTGGTGATGAAGACCATGGCGGTGCTGCCCGCCACGGCCGCCAGCACCGCCTTGAGGATGCACACGAAGTCCGGCATCGAGGCGAAGCGCCACATCCCCCGGTAGAGGCCGAAGTAGAGGAACATGGCGGCGTGGATCAGCAGCGCCAGGGGCAGCAGCAGCAGCGCCCGCTTCCAGTAGGGTTCGGGGATGGTCTCCAGGTTGAAGCGCAGCCACAGCGCGCCGAACCAGGCCACCGGCACCATCAGCAGGTCGTGGACGAAGGCGGCGGTGCGGTTGCGTAGCAGCGCGAACAGCGACCTCACGCGCCACCCCCGCGCCGGGTGAGCCACTCCACGCCCAGCAGCAGCGCCGCGTAGAAGCCCAGCCAGAGCAGCAGCAGCGCCTGCTGCACGGCCGCCGGGGCCGCTTGCGCGGCCAGCGCCGAAGCGGCGCAGGCCAGCATCAGCGCGTACTCCGCCAGCACCGTGCGTCTATGCCCCCAGCCCGCTGCCACCAGCCGCTGATAGGCATGCTGTCGATGCGCCTGCCAGATGCGCTCGCCGCGCGCCAGGCGGCGCAGCAGGGTGACGCTGGCATCGACGATGAACGGCGAGAACACCAGGATACCCAGCCACAGGGGAAACAGGCCGGTGCGCTCGGCCCACAGGCAGCAGGCCGCCGCCAGCAGCCCCAAGGAGGAGGAGCCGGTATCGCCGAGGAAGATGCGCGCGGGCGGGAAGTTGAACAGCAGGAATCCCAGGGCGGCGGCGGCCACGCTCAGACAGAGCGCGCTGAACTGGGGATCGGCGTGGCCCAGCAGGGCCAGAGCGGTAAAGCCGATCACCGCCATGCCGCCGGCGAAGCCGTCCATTCCATCCATAAAGTTATAGAGGTTGATCATCCAGACGATGAAGAGCAAGGCCAGGGATGATAGCACGATCGCCGGCACCTCCCAGTTCACGCCCGGCCACGGCAACCGCGCCGGCATCAGCCCCAGCAACAGCAGCCACAGGGCCGCCAGCAGGTGCACCAGCAGACGGCTGCCGGCACCCAGGCCGCCCCGGTCGTCGAGGAACGACACCAGGGTCACCGGCAGCATGCCGAGCAGGATGACCCCGGCCGGCTGAAAGCCCGCTGAACCGGACAGCGCGTTCCAGGCGGCAGCGGCGAGGATGCCGGCCACCACCGCCACCCCGCCGCTGCGCGGCACGGCCTGGCTGTGCAGGGAGCGCTCGTTGGGCTCATCGAGGATGTGCAGCCACGAACCGGGATGGCAGAAGCGCCAGGTGAGCAGCGCCGCGAGACCAAAGGCGAGCAGCGCCGGCATCAGCATCGCGCCTGCCCCCGCACCATCTCCGCTAGCGCCTGCGCCAGCGTCCAGCGCGGCTGAAAGCCCAGCTCCTGGCGGATGCGGGCGCTGCTGTAGCAGGCCCAGCCCAGCAGCTTGTCCAGGGTGTCGCTGTCGATGCCCGGCCGCACCCCCGTCAAGCCGTGCACGGCATCGCCCAGCCGGGCCAGCGTCCGCCACACCGCCAGGGGCGGCGCCCAGCGACAGGGCGGCCGGCCCAAGGCCTGGCGGATCAGGTCCAGGATCTCGCGACTGGAATAATCCCGCCCGTCGCTGACGATGTAGGTGCGACCGGCAGCCGCAGGGTAGCGGGCGGCCAGCAGCACGGCCTGCGCTACATCACGCACGTCCACCAGCGAGCGGCGATTGCCCACCTCCGGCAGCGGCGGAAAGCGCCGCCGGCGCACCGCCTCGATCATGCGCGCCAGGTTGCCCTTCACACCGGGCCCATAGACTAGAGCCAGGCGCAGGTTGACCACATGCAGGCCATGTTCGCGGCCGGCCTCCAGCACCGCCTCCTCGGCGGCGCGCTTGGCCTGCCCGTAGGCTGTCGCCGGTGGCAGCGGCCAGTCCTCGTCGATGCAGCGCCGGCCACCGTCGCCCATGGCCTTGACGCTGCTGAGGAACACGAAACGCCCTGCCCCCGCCGCCAGCGCTGCCTGCAGCAGGGCCCGGGTACCCGCGGCGTTGACCTGCCAGTGGCGCTGCCATGCCTGCTCGTCCTGCTGCGCAGCGGCATGGGCGTAGCCTGCGGCATGCAGTACTGTGTCCACCCCCTGGCAGGCACGCGCCAGGCTGGCGGGGTCGAGCACATCGCCGGCCACCACCTCCAGCCCCTCCCATTGCGGCGGCAACTCGCCGGGCTGGCGCAACAGTGCCCGCACCGATACCCCCTGGTGGCACAGTGCGTCCACCAGATGGCGGCCGATGAAGCCGCCAGCCCCGGTCACCAGCACCCGTCCCAGATCAGCACCAGCGCCAGCCATGACGATTGAAGAAGGTCAGCATGGAGCGGAAGAACAGCAGGATATGGCGCAGCCCCTTGCGCGCCGCATGACCGCCGAAGTGCACGGCGCGCACCTGCGGCACGTAGGCGATGCGCGCCACGCGTCCGGCGCGCAGGCTCAGGTCGAAATCCTCGAAATACAGGAAATAGTCACGGGCGAAGCCGCCCAGGCGCTGCCACAGCGCATCCCGAAACAGCATGCAGCAGCCGCTGACGATGGGCACATCGAGCACCACCGTGGCGCCGTCGATGCGATCGCGCAGCTCGTAGGCGGCCAGCCGTTGCCGCCATAGCCGCTGTAGCCATGGCGGCGCGAAGCCGCGCAGCAGCAACAGCAGCGCCGAGGGATAACGCTTGCACAGATATTGCAGCCGGCCCTGACCATCCTCGACCCGCGGCGCCAGCAGCCCCACCTCGGGATGGGTGTAGAGAAAGCCCAGGGCTGCGCTCAGGGCGTCGCGCTCCAGCAGCACGTCGGGATTGAGGATCAGCCGCCATGCCGCTTGGCTCCCGCCCTGCCCCAGATTGTGGCCGGCGCCGTAGCCGACGTTGCCGTGGCCGCTGAGCAAGCGGGCGCTGTCCAGGGCCTCGCACCAGTCCGCCTGCAACAGCCGCTGCAGTTGCGCCGTGCTGCCGTCCGGCCCGTTGTCCACCAGCACCAGCTCGATACGGCCGAGTCGGCCGGCGGCGCGCGCCTCGGTCGCGGCCGCGGCCAGACGCTGCAGCACCCGTTGCAGCAGGGGCAGATCCGGCCGGTAGGTGACGATGGACACGCACAGCGTGTCCTCGCCGTGTGCGCTCGGCGGCGCCGTACTGTCTGACCCTGCGCTCATGCGCGTCCGCTACGCCGCTTGCGGCTGGCGCTCCAGCAGCGCCTTGAGCTGGCCGCGGTCGAGATCGAACAGGCGGTTCTCGCGCCAGATGTACTCGTCGCGGATGATCATGCCGTTCTCCCGGTAGAAGGAGGCGACGCTCACCAGCATGCGCTGGGGGTCGTAGCGATGCTGCAGGTAGCGCTCCTTCATGTCCACCTCCTTGCGGAACATGTAGTGATCGTGCCAAACCCAGGAACCGGGGCTGTTGAGCAGCCGCTTGCCCTGGCGGCGCAGGGCCAGCGACACGCCGGCATCCTCGAACACGTTGGGATAGCCGGCGTGCAGATAGGGCGCCGGATTCTCCAGGAACAGAGTGGCACCGATCGGCGACCAGTCGAGTTCACGGAACTCGGCGGTGGCCAGGTCGTCGACGCTGGCCTCCTGGTCGTAGAGTTTGAGCTCGATCAGTTCGTCGTCCAGGTGCCGGATGTAGCCGCCGGAGAACTGCAGGCGGCGGTTGGGGAACACCACCCGGCAGCACACCGCACCCACCTCGGGCTGGGACAGCGCGCGCACCAGCAGCTCCTCCAGCCAGCCCGGCTCGGCGCGCTCATCGTTGTCGAACACCAGGAACCAGTCGCCGCGCGCCAGCTTCAGCGCTTCGCGCCGCCCGGCGGCTGGTCCCAGATTGGTGGGGTGGTACACCACCCGCACGTCGGGGAAGCGGCCGTCGATGTGCGTCTTGAGGAACTCCACGGTCTCGGCATCGGAGCCGTTGTCAAAGAGGATGATCTCGTGCGGCACCTTGACCGTCTGCTGCAGGCTCTCGATGGCCTCCAGGGTCTGCCGGTGCTTGCCGAAGGACAGCATGACGATCGACAGGAAGCGGTCGAAACGCCCCTCGCGGATCGATTGGCGCAGCCGCGCCTCGCGCTGGATGGTCGCGGTCGACCACTGCTGGCGCGCGTTCATGCGCTCGGTGGCCTGGCGTTCGTGGAAGCGATGGTAATAGACAAACTCCGGCAGGTGCAGGAAGGCGCTGCTCGGATAGTGAAAGGCGATCCGCATCAGCATGTCGTAGTCCTGCGCCGAGTCGAAGCGCGGATCGAACAGCCCTACCTTGGCGAAGGCGTCGCGGCGGATGACCTTGAAGTGGGTGGCGAACATCCGCTCCAGGTTCTCGGCGAAATAGTCCCGACGCGGCAGGTGTTCGAAGGAGATGCGGCTGACCTCGCGGTCCTGCTCGTCGATGTTCACCCGCCCGGTGTGCAGATAGACGATGCCCGGATGCCAGGCGCGCACACAGCGCTCCACCGCATCCGCAGTGAGGTAGTCATCGCAGTCGAGGAAGCCGATCAGAGTGCCGCGCGAGGCCGCCAACGCCCGGTTCTGGGTGCGGGCGATTCCCAAATTGCGCTCGTTGTAGAGCACCTTCAGGCGCGGATGGCCCTCCAGCCGGCCGAGGATTTCGCGCACCCGCGCATCGGGCGAGGCGTCGTCGACGGCGATCACCTCGACATGGGGATAGCTCTGCTGCAGGGCGCTGACGATGCAGCGCTCCAGGTATTCGGCGTGGTTGTAGACCGGGATGACGATGCTGACCAGCAGCTCGCCGGGCGGCGGCAACGCCGGCTGAGCCGCCTCCAGGGGCAGCTCGCCGCGGCGCAAAAAACCGCGCAGGCGCTGCTTGAGGCCGAAGGGCACGCGGGCCATAACGGGGCGCAGCCAGGGCTGGCGGTAGGCCCACAGCGCCGTGCGCCAACCCAGGGCGGCGCCGCGCCGCACAGTGGCACGAGCCAGCTCGTTGCCGCGTCGCAGCGGCCGGGTGAGGCGCCAGGACAGGGAGCCGGTGACCCATTCGAAGCGGTTGCGCCACTCGCGCGCATCGCGTTCGGCGCTCTCCAGGGCCTGTTGCCGTGCTGCCAGCTCCGCGGACAGCGCCACCAGCCGGCTGTCCAGCGCCGCCCGCTGCGCTTCGGTCTGCTGCAGCAGGCTCTGCAGGTGGTCGCGCTGCACGCTTAGCGTGTCGCGCTCCTGCACCGCCGCCGCCCGCTGCGCTTCCACCTCGCCCAGCAACTGCGCCAGGCGCCGATCGCGCGCCACCAGGTCCTGCAGTTGACGGACGCTCCAGCGGCTGCGCCATTTCTCCAGCAACTGCGCCAGCGCCGCGGTGGCCCGCGCCTCGTCGGCGGCCACGCCCAGCCCGGCGTCGCCGTGGATGCGGTAGTAGGCGCTCACCCGGTCGAGATGGCTGAACGGGCCGAGCGCTGCCAGTTGCAGCCAGAAGTCCCAGTCCTCGAACAGATCGAAGGTCTCGTCGAAGCGGCAGCCGGCCTCGACGGCGCGGCGGCGGAATAGCAGGGCGTGGATGGGGATGGTGTTCTCCACCAGCAGCCGCGCCGCATCGTAGGGCTCGTTGTAGAGCCGCAGCGTCTCCAGGGAACCGTCGTCGGCGCGGCGCACGCAGCGCACCCCGGCGTAGGCGGCGACCGCCTGCGGCTCATCGGCGAGCCGCGCCGCCAGGGCGGCGATGTGCTCCGGATCGAGCCAGTCGTCGTCGTCCAGGAATAGCAGCAGCTCGCCGCGCGCCCGCTCCAGGCCGAGATTGGCGGCGGCGCTGCGCCCCAGCGCTTGCCCGCTGCCCTCGACGCGCAGCGGGAAGCGCCCGCACCAAGGCTCCAGGGCGGCCAGCGCTGGGCTGTTGCCAGCGGCATCCACCACCACCACCTCGATCCTGGGATAGGTCTGCAGGGCCAGCGAGTCCAGGGTCTCGGCCAGGGTATCGCGGCCACGGCTGCGCACGATCACCGAGACCAACGGCCAGTCGAACTGATCTACCGCCAGCTCTCGGTCGGCCTGGCGCCGCGCCAGGGAGCGATAGGGCGCCAGGGCATCGGCCACCAGGCTCACTCCCTCCAGCAGCCGATAGGCCTCGGCCGCCTCGACCGCACCCGGCAGGGTGTAGGTGCGGAAGCGGTTCAGGGCCTCGATGTGGCGGTCGTAGCGCTGCCGCGCCAACTGGCTGGTGAAGCAGGCCATGGCGCGGCGCTTGCGCTCCAGGCAGTCGCTGATATCGAGCAGCCGGTTGGGCCACTGCGGCACGCCCACCTCGTACAGCGCCAGGGCGACCCCGCCCCCGAGCCGGCGTACCGCCTCTACTGCGGCCATGGCCAGAGCGCGGTGATCGGGATGCACCTCCTGCAGGGACGGCGCGTAGATCAAGCGCGCGCCGCTGTCGCGGGCGGCCGCCACGATGCGCTGCACCAGGGCCTCGCCGTAGAGCAGGCCGCGGTCGGGCAAGCCCCAGAACTCCGGCTCGCCATAGCCGAGGATGGCGGCCGCGGCCCGACTCTCTTCGCGGCGCTGCCGCACGTAAGCGGGCGAGTCGCTGTCGCTAGCGCCGAAATCGCCGGCGGTGACGATGATCACCCGCACCGCCTCGCCGGCCGCGACGTGGTGCATGATCGCCCCGCCGCAGCCGAACACCTCGTCGTCGGGATGCGGTGCCAACACCAGTGCCGGCCCGGGCCCCAGGCACGTCACCGCCTGGTACGGAATGAGCTGCTGCTCCACACTACCCTCACAGAAGCTGAATCACAGAAAATCGGTATCCCCGGCCATCAGCCACCAGCGGTCGCGCAGGCGCTCGGCGGGCGGTCCGGGCACCCAGCAACTGTTGGGTACCCCGATATCCAGGGCTTGGGCCTGGCCGCCACAGGCTTCGAACAGGTGCGCGAAGCCGCTGCTGATCCAGCAGTGCAGGCCGCTCGCTCCCCAGGCCGCGGCCAGGCGGCGCGCCGCCAGGACCAGCGCCGGCAGGCGCGCCAGCGGCGCCACCAGATCCAGCAGTTCGCAGCGCTCCCCCTGCTGGCGCAGCACCAGCAACCCCAGCGGCCGACCGCTCAGGCGGTTGCTCAGCAACCACAACTGGTAGCGCTGGTGCGGATGGTCCAGGTAGCGGTGCAGCAGCCAGGCGCCGTCGCGTATGCCGACGATGGCCTCGCCCAGATCGGCCGCCATCGCCGTCCACAGCCGGTCGCCGGCCCGCCGCACCTGCTCCCGCTGCCCGCCATGCAGTGGCCGCAGGCGCTGCCACAGCGCCGGCCGTGTCGCCAGCGGCGTCCAACTGACCTCGCACACACTGCCGACCTGGGTATACAGGCCGAGCCGCGCCCCTACCTTCAGCGCGCGCCCGTTGGGAAAGCCAAAACCGATATGGTGCGGGCCGATCACCATCTCTGCCTGGCTGGCGGCAGTGAGGAAGAACGGCCCCTGACGGGTCAACACCCCACGCTCGTGGGCCTCGACCATCACATCGCCGATCTGACAGGCCCACTGCGGCCGGCCGAAATAGGCGATGCGCCGGCTCAGGCTGCCGTAGTGGGCAATTAGCCGCCCGCCGGCCCAGGCCACCACGTTGCTGCCGCGGCCGCCGCCATACTTCCAGCGCCACAGCTCGGCGCTCATGGGCTGGCCGAACACCGCCTGGAACAGCGCCGCCACGGCCGGAAAATCCGCCTCGCGCAGCTCGGCCACGCGCCAGCGCGGCGCTGCCCCCTTGCGCAGGCACAGCAGCCGATAGCCGCGCCGCCCACTGCGGTAGGCCTCCAGTTCCGCCGCTCGCTGCGCCGCCGCCGGCGAGCGCTGTAGATCGTCGCGCAGCAGCTCGTCCAGGCGCGCCTCCTGCTCCAGCTCAAAGCCGCAGCGCTGCGCCTGGGCGAGCAGCCGCTCCCGACTGGGCAGGCCGTCGTAGCCGTCCTGGAAATTGTCCAGGTTGAAGGCACTCAGCAGCAGCAGCCAGCCACCGTCGGCCAGGCGCGCGTAGGCCCGGGTCAGCAGGCCGAGGCTGTGCAGGTGGTGGATGCCGTCGCGCACCACCAGGGTGCGGTAAATCCCCTGCTCGGTATCCAGGCGCTGCCACCACTGCGGCTGCGGATTGGGGTCGGCGGCGGGCGCCGGCAACCGCGTTTCCAGCCACAGGCAGGGCGGCGCATCGGCGCGTCCCAGCCAGTCGGCGAGCAGGCGCTGCACCTCGGCCTGCGCCCGCCCGGCAGGGGGCGGCGCTGGCACCGGCGTGGCACGGGCTGCCGCGGTCACGAGCCGCTCACCTCAGGCCGGCAGCGGCGCCTGCGACCAGGTGCGCGGCAGGCTGACGATGCCCTGCTCCAGAGTCTGCTGGCGCACCTGCAGCTCGGCCACCAGCTCCGCCTGGTCGAAGGGGAAGATGCCCTCGTGGCTGAGCAGGTAGACGTTCAGCCAGTACTGGCCCTTGAGCAGAGCCAGGCGCGGGAAGCACACGGTCACCTCCGCCTGGCCCGCGGAGTCGCGGCGGATCTCCAGGCCGTCCACCCAGTTGCCGGTGCTGCTGATGATGCGCCCGTCCGGGCCGCTGATGGTCACCGCCAGGCGCGGGCAGGGGATGGCCGGATCGGAGACGAAGCGGATGCGGATCTTCAGATCGCTCTGATGGCTGACGATCTCCAGGCTGCGGCCGCTGTGCGGGCCGGCGCTCACCTGCACATCCAGCAGCCGCGCCGGCCGTCCCGGCTCCAGCGCCACCGCGGCCGGCTCGGGAGCGGGAGCAGCGACCTCGGCCGGCGCCTGGCCGGCGCCGCCGTTGAGACTGTCGAGGTAGGCGTTGTAGGCGGCGATGACCGCCGCCGGCTCACCCACCATGCGCACCGCCCCCTCGTGCAACCAGATCACCCGGTTGCAGATCGCCTCGACCTGATACATCGAGTGTGAACAGAACAGGATGGTCTTGCCGTCGTTCTTGAAGCCCATGATGCGCTCGAAGGACTTGTGGGCGAAGGCGGCATCGCCCACCGACAGGGCCTCGTCGATGATCAGGATGTCGGGCTCGATGCAGGTGGCAAGAGCAAAGGCCAGGCGCACCAGCATGCCCGAGGAGAAGGTCTTGACCGGCTGCTCCATGAACTCGGCCAGCCCGGCGAACTCGACGATGCCGGGGTAGAGCCGGTCGATCTCGCGCACCGACAGCCCCCTGACCGCGCCGCCCAGGTAGACGTTCTCGCGCCCGGTGAGATCGTGATGGAAGCCGGTGCCCAGCTCCAGCAGGGCAGAGACCTGGCCGTCGACGCGGATCTCGCCGCTGCTCGGGGTCAGCGTGCCGGCCACCAGCTTGAGCAGCGTGCTCTTGCCGGCGCCGTTGCGTCCGATCAGTCCGACCACTTCGCCGCGGCCGATCTCCAGGTCGATGGGATGCAGGGCCACGCGCGTGCGGTGCCGGGGATGGCCGGTGACGATCTCCTTGATCCGGTCCAGGGTGTGATCGTAGAGCGCGTAGGACTTGCCCACGCCGCGCAGGGAAATCGCGGTCATAATTCTTCGCGGATGTGCGGCTCGCTGCGCAGGAACAGCTTCCAAGCCGAGGCCAGCAGCAGCAGCCAGAGCAGCAGGGGACGCCAGAGATTGCCGCTGCTCCAGGCCATGTCCTGCAGCACGGCATGGATCAGTGCCATCCAGTCGGCGAAGGGATTGAGCACCAGGAAGGCGCGCAGCCCCTCGGGCAGCATATCGGGCATGTACATGATCGGCGTCAGATAGAGAATCATGGTCAGGGCGAAGGGCGCTATCTGGCGCAGATCGCGCACGAACAGCCCCAGCACCGCCATGAGATAGGCCAGCGGCATCAGCCACAGCAGCAACGCCAGCACCAGCAGCGCGGCGCCCAGCGCACCGGCCGGCCCGGTCAGCAGCCCGGCGATCAGGGTGTAGACCACGCCGTAGACCAGCCCCGAGAACAGGATGGGCAGCAGTGGCAGCACCCGCACCGGGAACACGCTGCGCTGGTAGAGTTCGCCGAACTCGCTCAACACCGACAGGCTGCGACTGATGATCTCGCTCACCATCAGCCAGGGCAGCATGCCGAGCAGGAAGTAGTCGACGAACGCCACCTGGCCGGGGAAGCGCACCCTCAGCACGAAATCCAGCAAGAACCACAGTGCCAGCACCTGCAGCGCCGGCTGCGCCAGCATCCAGATGCCGCCGAGCACGGTACCCGAGGTGCGTACCTGCATGTCGCGGCGGATCAGCACCGCCAACAGGCTGCGCTGAGTGACCAGGAGCCGCAGCGGCTCCTTGAAGCCCGCCCAGAGATGGCAGGCGATACGCTGCAAGCGGTTCTGCCCTAGCATGCCCGAGGCTCCGCCCACCCGCGCGGGGTGGGCGTTGGCTGTACCGTCATGGTGCGGCTGCGCTCAATAGTCGATCGAGCGTCCTTTGATCCCGACCGGCTGCACCATATACCAGTCGTTCTCGATCCACACCCATTCGGAGCGCAGCACGTCCTTGCCGGCATCGACCTTGAACGGCTGCCCGGCAACCTGCATCTCCGGCACCTTGAAATTGATCTTGACGATGACGCCGCCGATATTGTCCCAGACTTGGAAGTCGGTGATCTCGTAGCTCTGGTAGACGATGTTGCCCTGGTAGGCCAGGTATTGGTTGAGGTTGTTCTTGGCGCGATAGGCCGGGTCCAGGTACTGGTAGGCGTCCTCCCATTTGGCTTCGACGCGCAGCTTCCACAGCGCCTCGGCGCGCTCCTTGAGGCGCTGCTTGCGCGCCTCCACATCGACCGCCGGGCTCTGCGGCAGGCCGCTCAGGTCCAGGCCGGCCCCCTCGGCATAGGGCAGATCCAGATAGCGCAGATCGCGCACCTGCTTGCCATCGTCGCGCCACTGGTCGAAGAAGACACGCACCTTGTCGCCGAGGAAGCTCAGGGCCGGCCGCTCCCACAGGTGGGCGCCGGGCTGGTCCAGGGAGCGCGCCGGCTTGCTCCAGGTGGCGCCGCCGTCCTTGGACAGGGTGAAGAAAATCGAGGGGCGGATGTTGCGCCGGTCTTCCCACACCGCCAGCAGCTCGCCGCCGGGCAGGGCCAGCAGATCCGGCGTCCAGGCGGTAGTGGCATCATAGGGGCTGTCGTCCAGACGCACGCTCGGCCCCACCCAGGCGCGCTTGGCCAGATCCAGGGCAGCGAAGTGCACCTGTGGCTTTTTCAGCTTGTCGCGCGGCTCCAGGGTATAGACCAGCGCCAACCGCTCGGGCAGCCGAGCGCTGCGGATCTGGCTGATGGCCTTGTGTCCGCTGGAGCCCTCCAGCGCGCCGAGGGCTTCCCACTTTTCACCATTATCGGAACGGAAGGCGAGCAGGCCGGCGCCGGCCTGGTAGCCCACCAGCCACAGTCCCTGCGAGCTGCTGGTGAGCGTTTCGGAAACCAGGAAATCGGCACCGCGGTGGACCACCACCTCGGGGCTCCAGGTGCTGCCGCCGTCGTCGGAATGACGCTCCAGCACCAGCATCTCGGCTTTCTTGTCGCCAGTCTCGCGGCGCTCCTTCCACACCGCCACCAGCCGCTCGCCGTGGAACACCAGGCTCGGCTCGATGGCGAAGGGCTCCCCGCCCTTCTTGGGCGGCTTGGGGACGGGCTGGCTGTCGAGGCGCACATCCTGCTCCAGCCAGGTCTTGCCGCCGTCCAGGGAGCGGTTCAAATAAATCTGGAAGCGCGGCTGGCGCTCGTCGTACCAGACCACCACCACCCGACCCTGGCCGTCGCTGGCGATCTGATAGACCGGCAGCACGCCGAGGCCGCTGTTCAGGGTGACGACCGGGCCGAAGGTCTTGCCACCGTCCTCGGAGACGCGCAGATAGAGTTTCTTGCCGGCGTTGTTGAGCTTCTGCCACCACAGGGCGTAGAGCCGCTCCCCGTCGAAGTGCAGGCGCACGTACTGGCCACCGGGCTTTTCCGTGCCGTCGTCCAGGGTCTGCACCTGCTCGCCCAGGCGCAAGGCGATGCGCCCCTGGGGGTTGACGAACAGCACCGCCTGCTGGCCGTTGAGCGACACCACCGAGGGTGCCAGGTCATAGCTTTGCGCCGGTACGGCCTCGACCACCGTGGCCGGTGCCGCAGCCGGCGCGGCCTGGGCGAAGCCGGGCAGCGCCAGCAGTGACAGGCACAGCAGAACGGATACGACGGATGCGCGACGCAACGATGACAGCATGAACACCTCTCGCCTGAGCGAAATCGGATGCGGTTGAAACAAAAGAGTGCCAATAATAGAAAAAAGGCGGATGCGATGCATCCGCCTTTTGGCGCTTCGACTTACCCGCGGCTTAGTACGGGAAGTTGGGGAAGGCATTCTCCAGGCTGATGGCGGTCTTGGTCGGACCCAGCGCGTCGGAGCTCTCGATCTTCACCATCAGCGCGCCGGTGGCGTCGGTCGGGTTGGCGGGATCGGCATTGTTGCCGATCGGGGCGTTGATCAGCCAAGCATAGCCGCCGTTGGCGACGTGCGCCTGCTGGGCGGCGTTGGTGAAGTCCGCCACGGTGATGGTGTCGTAGCACACGGTGTCGATGGAAGCGCCACCGGAGGCGAACACCTCGTCACGGTTGAACACGCCGCCGAAGCCGTTGAAGGAGTTCACCGCGCCCCTCCAGCCGGACAGGTTGTTCATGTTGGTGCCGGTCACCAGCAGGAACCAGGCGGTATCCACGACGTTGGTCGGGTACCAGGTCAGGTCGTGGGAGAAGTGCGACACCGGCAGGCTGTTGAAGTCGGCCTCGCTGGTGCTGGCCGGGTTGTTCAGGCCCTTGTAGGCGGTGACGGTGCCGTTGGCCACATTGACGATGATGGCCTGACCGCGGAAGCCGCCCTCGAGGGAATCGTCCTCGACGGTCAAGAAGCCCTCGGTGTTGCCCACGGTCAGATAGGCCGGGTTGGAGGCATCGCCGAACTTGGTGTCCAGATCGTCGCCGCCCGGCACGCCCGGGGCGCTCACGCTCTGCTGGATCAGGTCAGACTGCGACATGGAACCGTCCAGGTCGAAGTGGGTGCAGGTACCCAGGACCGGATCGTTGTAGTTCCAAACGTAGTGCAGGCTGTTGCTGGTGAAGTCGCCAAGAGAGCCAGCGTCGCCGTGCAGAGACAGGTAGGTGACGGCGCCGTTGCCACTCTGGAAGAACGGGAACAGCAGCGCATCGGCGTTAGCGTTGAGGGAAGCGACGCCCAGGGTGGCACCCACGGCGACGGAAAGAGCCTTCATCTTGATCTTCATTGATCTAAACCCCTTCAAACGTTAAGTAGTCAAGGAACCCAAAAAACCGCGAAAGCGGGTATCGGAACTCGATCAGTCGCCCGTCGGCACCAGAGCGCCGTTGCACAGAGCATCGAAGCGCGCCAGCGCAACGGTATCGGTCACGCGCTGCATGAGGGCGCCGGAGGTGCTATCCGCCTGGGCGGCACAGAAAGCGCTCACAGCCGCGTTCCAAGCGGCGTCACCGTCTTCCTGAGCAGGAGCAACCAGGCCCCGATCGATGACGTTGGAGCGAGCCGACTGCGCCAGAACGTTCGACACCCCAACGAGCGTGACAGCGCCCACCGCCATGGCGGAGGTAGCGATAATCTTGAGCTTCTTGTTCACTGCACAAGTCTCCTTTACCAGTTATAAGAATCAGGATGCGATCCTGCCGAAACCGATTGCCCCCGCCTCGTGAAGGCTTGTATTTTTGCCAGCTTGACCACCAAACAACACGCTGACAGCATACCTTCGATACCTGGCTCTAGCAACCGGATGTGTTGTCCGCGAGCAAGAAAACTTGGGGTTTCGACAAAAACACAACAGTGTTGCCGTAAATACAACACCACTTCCGGCATGAAGTCAAGTCACGGATAGCAACGACCAGAGCCAAACTCATGCGGCCCCGCATCGGACATGACCGCAGCAGCGGCCGCTTGCGAATGAGCGGTTGTCTCGAATACGCAACAAAAACATCCCTTTATCCCTTTCCTATGACCGAGACCTGAATTAGATGATAGATCATTCGCCTGACATGGCCAGGTTGAGCGCCGCCCATGCGGAACTGCTGCAAAGTGCCGGCACGGCCCTGGCCGAGGGCGCATTCGAGCGCGCCGAGCGCAGCGCCCGCGAATTGATTGCTGACATCCCCCATTCCCAGCCCGCGCTGCAGGTGCTGGCCGCTGCCCTGCTCGGCCAGCAACGCGCCCAGGAGGCATTGGCGACGGTACAGCGGGCTCTGGAACTGTCGCCCGATAACCTGCCGCAGCTGATCAACCAGGCGCTGGCCCTGCAGCAACTGGGCCGGCACGAGGAGGCCTTGCGTTCGGTCGAAGCCGCGCTGCGGCTCGAGCCGGCGCTGATCGAGGGCCATGTCAACCAGAGCGCCATCCTGCTGACGCTGGAGCGCCATCAGGAGGCCCTGGAGGCCACTCTGCGCGGGCTGGCGCTCGCCCCTGAGCATCCGCCGCTGTTGCTCAATCGCATCACGGCGCTGCTCGGCCTGGAGCGCTACGCCGAGGCCCTGCAGGCCATCGACGCGACCGCGGCACTGCACGGCGAGTCGGCGGAGCTGGCGCTCGATCGCATGCTCGCGCTGAGCGGCCTGCACCGTCACGCCGACGCCCTGCGCGTGCTGGCCCGGCTCGGCGACGGCCACGAGCACTTCCAGATGGCACTGGAGCTGGTGCTGGAGCAGGCTGAGCCCCATCTCGATGAGGATGGTGCGCTGGCCTTGCTGGAAGCGCTGGCCGACACCGATACGGCTTTCTTCCAGGCCCTCGGCCAACAACTGGTGAAGTTGTTCATCGAACAGGGTCGCTTCGCCAGCGCCCTGGCGGCCTGCCGGCACATCCTGTGCGCTGCCGCCAGCCGGGGCTGGAGCCCCAAGGAACGGGCGCCACTGTTCGAGCTGCAAGCCACGGCGCTGGCGTTGCTGCTGCGCTTCGAGGAGAGTACCGAAGCCGTGGGCAGCTTCAGCCTGGCTCAGCGTGCCGGCCTGAGCGCGGAGCCACTGCCCCAGGTGCCGCCGGACCAGTTGGCCGTGCCGCTCAACGGTCAGGTGCTCTACGCCAACTGGCATCTGCAGCGCACGTTCACTGGCCGCTGGGACCATCTGCGCGACTTCGAGCGGCGCTATCCTGCGCTGGCCTACAGCGAGCTCGACAAGGGGCGAGTCGCCCCCCTCGCCCCGTTCCATTCGCTGCTGTTTGAGGTCTCCCCCGCGCTCCAGCAGCGCTCCGCCCGGGCCTTCGCCAGCGGCATGAAACGGGTTGCCGCGGCCGTACGCCCCACCGACTGGCCGGCGGACTATCGGCTCGACGGCACGCGGTTGCGCATCGGCTATGTCTCGGCCGATTTCCGCTATCACGCCACTGCGCATCTCACCCAGGGCCTGTTCGAGCGACACGACCGGCAGCGCTTCGAGGTATTCGCCTATTCACTGCACCAGGACGACGGCAGCGCCTACCGCCAACGTATCGCCGCCGGCTGCGATCACTTCGTGGAGCTACAGGATCTGGGCACGGTGGACGCCGCGCGGCGCATCCAGGCCGACGGCATCCACATCCTGGTCGATCTGATGGGCTACACCCACTTGGCCCGGCCGGAGATCTTCGCGCTGCGCCCGGCACCGCTCCAGGTCAACTTCCTGGGCTATCCGGGCACGCTCGGCGCCGATTTCATCGACTACATCATCGCCGATGCCACCGTGCTGCCAGAGCCCCTGCGCCCGTATTTCGACGAGGCTCCGGTGTACATGCCCGACACCTACCAGGTGACCGATCGGCAGACGATCGCCAGCCTGGGTCTGGAGCGGCGCACCGTGGGGCTGCCGGACGACGCTTTCGTGTTCTGCTGCTTCAACGGCCCGAAGAAACTGCGCCCGGAAGTCTTCGATGTATGGATGCGCCTGCTACAGCGCCTTCCCCATACGGTGCTATGGCTGTTCTGCGACGCTCCCAAAGTGGAGGAGAATTTGCGGCGCGCGGCAAGCGAGCGCGGTGTGGAACCGCAGCGCGTGCTCTTCTCCCCGCCGGTGGACAAGGCGATTCATCTGGAGCGCATGGCGCTGGCCGATCTGTTCCTGGATACTTTCATCTACACGGCCCATACCACTGCCTCCGATGCGCTGTGGGCCGGGCTGCCGGTGCTGACGCTGTGCGGCGAGCGCTTCCAGTCCCGCGTTGCCGCCAGTCTGCTGAAAGCGGTGGGTCTGCCCGAGCTGATCACCTATTCGGTGGCGGAGTACGAGCGCCGGGCCGAACATCTGGCCATCCATCCGGAGGAGCTGCGGGCGCTCAAGACCAAGCTGCAGGCGAACCGACTGAGCCATCCGCTGTTCGATACCGATCGCTTCGTGCGCAACCTAGAGCGCGGCTATGAGGCGATGTGGGCGCGCTATCAGCAAGGCGCGGCACCACAGGCCATCCACCTCTAGCCCCCGCGCCCGCGCGCCATACGGCGCGCGGGCATGCCGTGCCTAGGGTTTGGCCACAGGCACCGCTCTCGCGCTCTTGGTCTCGGCGATGGGCGCCACCTGGCGCATGCGATCCTTGAGCTCGTCGGTGATCTGGCGCGCCTCGCGGCCGTCTTTGATCACCCGGGGGGTGATCAGCACCAGCAACTCGGTGCGCCGACCGTTCTCGTTGGTGCTGCCGAACAGCGGGCCGATCACCGGCACCTTGTACAGCACTGGGATGCCGCCCTTGCTGTCTTCACGGGTTTCGCTGATCAGGCCACCGAGCACGATGGTCTCGCCGCTCTGCACTGCCACCTTGCTGTCGATGCTGCGCTGGAAGAAGGTGGGCGTGAGCAGTTGCTGGGCGGCTTGAGTCGCCGTCGTCTCGCCGCGCACATCGACCACCTCCTGCCGGATGTCCATGGACACTAGCCCGCCGGAGTTGACCTTGGGCCGTACCTTGAGCAGCACGCCGGTATCGCGGTACTGAATATTCTGGGTGGAGAGACCCGTGCCGGTGATGGTGCTGCCGGTGGAGACCGGGGTCTGTTCGCCCACCTTGATCGAGGCCTCCTGGTTGTCGACCACCATCAACTGCGGCGTGGACAGGATGTTGGCCCTGGAGTCGGTGGCAAGCGTATCGAGCAGGGCGCGCACAATACCGGCGCCGTCGCTGATGGCGTAGACGAAGCCATTGCCGCTGTTCTGGATGGCGCTGATCGGCACATTGAAGGGGGTGAAGCTCGAGGCGCCCGTGCCGCCGCTGCTCAGGGTGCTGCCCTGGCCCTGGTACTTGCCGGCCTCGTTCTTGAAGAACCACTGCAAGCCGTAGCGCAGCTCGCCGCTCAGGGTCACCTCGGCCAGCGTCACCTCCACCAGCACCTGGCGCGGCGTGACGTCGATCTTGCGCAGGGCTTCGATGATCTTCTCGTAATTACGATCGTTGGCCCAGATTAGCAGGCTGTTGTTCTCGACGTCGGCGACGATGCGCACCGTCTCGCCCGGCCGCGCCAGGGCGCCCGGCTGCCCGCCGACGCTGACCGCCGCCGGCTTGGGGGCCTGCCCGGCCGGCGCGGTCTGCCCCTCGGCCGGGGTCTGCTCGCTCAAGCCAGCGCCGGTGCCGCCGGACAGTCCCGTGGTGCCGCCCATTCCGCCACCGGTGCCAGTGCCATAGCCGCCGGCGCCCAGGGTAGCCGGCTCCAGGCCGGGCGCTACTGCGGCGCCAGCGGGTTCCTTGGGAGCCGCCGTGGTGGCGCCGAAGATCTGGCCCAGCACCTCGGCCAGATAGGCAGCATCACCGTTCTCCACGTTGTAGACGTAGAGCCGCTCGCCGCCCGTGCCATCGAGGCGGTCGATCCACTTCTGCACCTCGCGCAGGTACTCCACCTGCGGCGTGATCACCAGCAGGGCGTTGATCTGGGTGATGGGCACGAAGCGCAGCAGCCCCGCGACCGGCGCCTCGGAATCCTTGCCGAAGACGCCGTTCAGTTGTTCGGCGGCGGTCGCGGCATCGATGTTCTGCAGCCGATAGACGCCCACCGACATGCCCTGCAGCCAGTTGACGTCGAAGATGTCGATGGTCTCCTGCAGGCTGTCCAGCTCGCGGCTGGTGCCGGCCAGCATGAGCAGATTGCGCGCGGTATCGACCCGCAGGATGCCGCCCTCGGGGGCGAAGGGGGCGAGGATCTTCTCCATCTCGGTGGCGCTGATGAACTTCAGCGGCACGATGCGCACGCCGTAGCCGGGCTGCCCCTGCTGGGCGCTCCTGAGGCGCGGCGCCACTCCGCTGGAAAGAGCGTTGGCGGCGGGGATGATCTTGTACATCCCGGCCTCCTTGACCAGAGCCGCGTTGTTGGCCCGCAGCAGCGTCTCCAGGGTGGGAATGAGGGCGTCCTTGGGCAGCGGCTGGCTGGTCTGCACCGTCACCACACCCTGGATCTGGGGATCGACCACGTAGTTCTGGCCGAGGGTGTCGAAGACCACCTTGATCACGTCGCGGATATCGGCCAACTCGAAGTTGAGCGTGACATCGCCGCTGGCCGGCGCGGCGGGCGCGGGTTTGCTGGCGGCGCGCGCGTTGATGAACTGCCCGCTGCCTGCCTGGATCACCGCCTTCTCACGCGGTGCGCCCGTGTCCGTGGCAGGCTGACTCGCTGTGGCCGCAGCGATCAAGCGGGGTTTGTCGTCGCTACCGGCCCGGGCCGGAGCCTCGCCGGGGCCCGGGCCGCTCTGGCTGGAAGCGCAACCGCTCAGGCCCAGCAGCAGCAAGCTGCCCAGGCCAACTAGCTTCATCGTTTTGCTCATCATCGTTCTTCTATAGCGCTGGAAGGATGACCGCATCGTCGCCGCCTCGGCC
>DATLYF010000116.1:0-2356 GCA_035575095.1 Candidatus Competibacteraceae bacterium | reverse complement strand
CCAGCCGCTACCGCCTGCCCGAGACCACGCGCTGGGCGCACCGGTTGGCGTCGGCACGCTCCTGTCCGTAGCCCTCGCGCCGCGGCCGGCGCTCACCGTTGCGGGCAGAGGCCAGGCCCTCGCCGAAGCGCTGCGGCCGATCCTGGCCGCCGCGGGCGTATCCCTCGGCGGGACGGGCCGGACGGCGCCCGGACGGCTTCGGCCCGCTCGAGCGCGCCCGCCGGCTCGGCTCCAGCCCCGCCAGCTCGCGCCGCTCCAGGCGCTGCGCCAGGTAGCGCTCGATGCGGGCCAGCGCCTGGCGGTCGCCCGGACCGGCCAGGGACAGGGCCACGCCCTGGGCGCCGCCGCGGCCGGTGCGACCGATGCGATGCACGTAGTCCTCGGCCTTGATCGGCAGGTCGAAGTTGAACACATGGCTGATGCCAGGGATATCCAGGCCGCGCGCCGCCACGTCGGTGGCGATCAGCACCTTGACCCGGCCGCGGCGCAACTGTTCCACCACCCGGTTGCGGGCCCCCTGGCTCATGTCGCCGTGCAGGGCGGCGGTGTGATGGCCCTGCTCGCGCAGCCGCTCGGCCTGCTCGTCGGCGCCACGCTTGGTAGCGGTGAAGACTATGGCCTGGCGGATGTTCTCGTCGGCGAGCAGCCGTTCCAGCAGGGCCTGCTTGTGGGGCATGTGGTCGGCCTCGTAGATCGCCTGGGCGATGGCCGCGTGGCGTGCCTGCTGCGGAGCGATAGCCACCCGCTGCGGCTCGCGCAGCAGCCGCTCGATCACCGCCTGCAGGCCGCGCTTCTCCAGGGTAGCGGAGAACAGTAGGGTCTGCCGGCTGACGGGGGTAGCGGCGGCGATGGTGTTGACCTCGTCGACGAAGCCCATGTCCAGCATGCGATCGGCCTCGTCCAGCACCAGCAGCTCGACCTGGTCCAGGTGCAGGCTCTTGCGCTCCAGATGATCCAGCAGCCGCCCCGGGGTGGCCACCAGCACCGCCGGCCGCGCCTTGAGCAGCTGGTACTGGGCGCGGTAATCAGCACCGCCGACGATGGCGCCGCACTTCAGCCCGGCATGGCGGCCGAGTTGCTGGATGCACTGGCTGACCTGCTGGGCCAGTTCGCGGGTCGGCGTCAGCACCAGGGCGCGCGGACCGCGGCCCTGGCCGGGTCGGCTGAGCAGCCGGTGCAGCATCGGCAGCACGAAGGCGGCGGTCTTGCCGGTGCCGGTCTGGGCCGAGGCCAGCAGGTCGCGACCGACCAGAATCAGGGGAATGGCCTGCGCCTGGATCGGGGTTGGGGTGGCAAAACCGTTCTGTTCCAGCGCCTTGAGCAGCCGCGGATCGAGATTGAACTGATTGAAAGACAAAGGAAGATCCTTACCCGTGCTGACGGGTGTGACATGGCCTGCAATTGGATAAGGACCGACGGAAGCCGGCGACGAACTCGGGAATTGCAGCCAGATTGCTGTTCGGGAGTCGCCGGGCGGGATAAGCGCGGATGGGACCACCGTGCGTGCCGTCGGCCAGACAGCGGCCGACGGGCTGTGCACTATAGCCCAGCCGCGTCGGAAATGCCAGCAATTCCAGCGATTTGGCTTCTGGCCTGCGACCCTGGGCCACTCGCTCGCGGCAGGATGTGCAGATGCGGCTCAGAATACCTCGTAGACCTGGCCGGTCTGCCTGCCTTCTACGCTCTTGGAGTAGGCCAGGGCCACCCGCGCCGCCGGCACCGCTGCGAAACCGCGGAAAAACGGCGCCAGCGTCGCCATCGACTCCTGCAGCACGTTAGGGCTGACCACGTTGATGCGCAGCCCCCGCGGCAGCTCGATGGCGGCGGCGCGGACCCAGGCGTCCAGGGCACCGTTGACCATGGAGGCGGAGCTGCCGGCGACGATGGGATCCTTGCTCAGGATGCCGCTGGTCAGGGTGAAGGAACCGCCATCGCCGATGAACTCGCGGCCCACCAGCACCAGGTTGACCTGGCCCATGAGCTTGTCCTGGAGGCCGATGGCGTACTTGGCGGCATCCATATCCTGCAGGGGAGCGAAGTGGACGCTGCCGACGGTCGCCACCACGGCGTCGAAAGCCTCGACCTGCTGGTACATGCGGCGGATGGACTCGATGTCGGTGATATCCACGCGCACGTCGCCGGAATTGCGCCCGGCGCTGATGATCTGGTGGCGCTGTCCGAGTTCGGCGGCCACCGCCTTGCCGATGGTGCCGCTGGCACCGACCAGGATGATCCTCATCGTCTGCTCCTTGCCGCCCAAGGCGGCTGTGGTTGGGAAACTGCACTGTAACCATAGTCGAGCTGCGCGCCGCAGCGAGCCGGACATGCTAGGGTAGTGGCGGATACCGATCCATCG
>DATLYF010000115.1:0-10479 GCA_035575095.1 Candidatus Competibacteraceae bacterium | reverse complement strand
AGTATCCTGCTCCACCTCGGTGACGAAGCCGAACTCGTAACCGCCCTCGGTCAGCCGCTCTAGGGTCTGGGCGCTCTCGCTCATGGTTCTCTCAACCTCGCGCTAACTTGCTTCTTCCAGGCGCCGGCTCAGTCCCACCGCCTCTCGGGGGAAGAAGGCGATGGGCTGGGCCTGCAACTGGCTCAGTTCCGACAGACTGATATTTTCCAGCGCCTTGCGGATGGCGCCATTGATCCGATGCCAGTGATTGCTCATGCCGCAATGTCCCTGATGGACGCAGCCCTGGGGCACATCCTGGGTGCATTCGGTGATGGCGATGGGGCCTTCCAGGGCGCTGATGATGTCCGCCGCCGAGATGGCCTCCGGCGGCCGCGCCAGAATGTAACCGCCCTGTGCACCGCGCCGCGACTCCAACAGGCCCTCGCGGGCCAGGGTCTTGAGGATCTTGCTTACCATCGGCACCGGCAACTGCTGGCTCTCGGCCAGGGTCGCCGCGCTGTGGGGCTGGGCGGTGTCCCGGGCCATTACACTCAGCAACACGATTCCGTAATCAGTTTCCCGGGTGATGCGCAGCATGGCTCCTGCCATCCAATTAGTACTTGTTTAGTACTATATCGATTAACCGAGTTCAGCGCAATGGAATTTCGCAGCGCAGCAGCCTGTGCCGGGGCGCGGGAAGGCAGTATACTCGCCGCTGTTTCAGCCCCAAGGATTGCCATGTACGCGGCGTATTTCGGCCTGCGGGACTACCCGTTTTCCATCACTCCCGATCCCAGCTATGTCTACATGAGCCCGCGCCATCAGGAGGCGCTGGCCCATTTGCTGTACGGCATGGGCGAGCACGGCGGCTTCGTGCAGCTGACCGGGGAGGTGGGCACCGGCAAGACCACTCTGATCCGCACCCTGCTCAGCCAGCACTTCGAGGACGTGGACATCGCCTTGTCGCTGAATCCGCGGCTCACCGTGGAGGAGTTCATGGCCTCCATCTGCGACGAGCTGCACATCGACTATCCGCAGCCTGCGCCCAGCCTCAAGCAGCTCCTCGACGCCCTCAACCGCCACCTGCTGGAGGCTCACGCCAAGGGCCGGCGTACCGTGCTGATCATCGACGAGGCGCAGAACCTGTCGCGCGAGGTGCTAGAACAGGTACGCCTGCTGACTAACCTGGAGACCCATCGCCACAAGCTGCTGCGCATCATTCTGGTGGGCCAGCCGGAGCTGGACGTCATGCTCAAGCGCGATGACCTGCGCCAGCTCGCGCAGCGCATCACCGCCCGCTACCACCTGCAGCCGCTCAACGCCCGCGAGACCACGGCCTATGTCAGCCACCGCCTGAGCGTGGCCGGGGCCCATCACCCGATCTTCAGCCGCGCCGCGCTGCGCGCCGTGTACCGGCTGTCGCACGGCGTACCGCGGCTGATCAACGTGATCTGTGACCGCGCCCTGCTCGCCGCCTACGCCGGCGGCCACCAGCGAGTAGATGGCTGGCTGCTGCGTCGCGCCGCCCGCGAGGCTCTGCGCGGCCCCGGCGCAGCGCGACGGCGCTGGCCCTGGCTAGCCGTGGCGGCAGCCGGCCTCGGCGGATTGGCCATAGCGGCGCTGCTGGGGCTGCATCCCCCCGCCCTGGACGGCCTGCCTCTGCCCTGGCACGACACCACCCCGGCCGTCGCTGCCGACACCCGTGAGACAGCCGCCATCAATCTACGCCCGGCCGAGGCGGACCTGGCTGCTGCCGATCCCGAGGCCGTACTGGCACGGCTGGCGACCGATGCGCCAGCGCCGGAAGCACGCCTGAGCGGCCTGTGGGGACTGGAGGCGGCCCCCCCGGCTGGTGCCGAGTTCTGCAGCTGGGTGCGCGAGCGCGGTCTGCGCTGCTTGGACGGTCCCCTGGAGTGGGGGCAGTTACAGTTATTCGATCTGCCCGCGGTGCTCACCCTCGACACCGCTCAGGGTCGACAGCGGGTGCTGCTGCGCGGCCTGCGCGACGATCGGGCGCTGCTGGCCGGGGCCGAGGACGACATCGCCCTGCCGGCGCAGTGGCTGGCCGAGCGCTGGAACGGGGATTACCTGCTGCTGTGGCGACCGGCGCTGGGCGAGGAATTGATCGGCCCGCACAGCCGCGGCGAAGCAGTGCGCTGGCTGCGCCGGCAACTGGCCCTGGCCGCCGGCCAGCCGCTGCCGGCCGAACCGCTCTCGGACCGCTACGACCCGCCGCTGCAGGAGGCGGTGCGCCGCTTCCAGCAAACCCACGGCCTCACCGCCGACGGTCTGGTGGGCGCCCGCACCCAGATCGTGCTGGGCCGGACGGAACCGGCGCCGACCACCCCCACCCTGGCCGGGAGCGCGCTCTGAGATGTCCTACATCTTGGACGCGCTGCGCAAGGCGGAACGGGAGCGCCATCTGGGCCAGACCCCGGACCTGCGCACTCTGTACGGGCCTATCCAGCCGCCTCAGGGCCGCCGGCTCTGGCCCTGGCTGCTGGCGGGACTGGTCATGGTCAACGCGACGGGACTGATGGTCTTGTGGCTACTGCACGACGGCGACGCGGCGGCTACCAGCACCGTGGTCGCCACCGACTCGGCCACCGGCAGCATGCCTGCTGCCGCAGCGCCGGTCGTCGCAGCGCCCGCGGCAGCCCTCGCCACCGCTCCCGTGCTCACCCTTACTCCCAGCAGCGCTGCACCGGCCGAATCCGTGCGCCTGCCCGCACCGCCGTCCGCGCCGGTCGCAATGGCAGCGGCTGCTGCCCCGGCCCGCCAGGACGCTCTGCCGCCGCCGCTGGCCGCCATGCCCGCCAACTTTCGCCAGACCCTGCCGGCGCTGAACCTGGACGTGCACGTCTACAGCGAGGCCCCCGAGCGGCGCTTCGTCATGATCAATTCGCTGCAATACCGTATCGGCGATACCTTGCGCGAGGGTCCGCAATTGGACGACATCGTCGAAGAAGGGGCGGTGCTCAGCTTCCTCGGCCAGCGCTTCCTGCTGCCGGTGAGCCGTTGATATACAGCCTCCCGTACCGGGTTGCGCAATTTCGTGATAACGCGCTCAACGGTTGCTGATGGTCAGGTCGATGCCACCGTGCTCGGGCGACTCGACTCTGGCGCCGCTCAGGTCGGTGAGCAACTCCTCTGGCAGCGGACGCTTGCTCTGCAGCTTGACGCGGATGCGGATATCGTTCTGCGAGTCGGCATGACGCAGCGCAGTAGGGAAATCGATATAGCCGGCCTCGTAGAGTTCGAACAGGGCCTGATCGAAGGTCTTCATGCCTGGCTCGCTCTCCTTGGCCATGTAGGCTTTGATCTCGTTCATGCGCCCCTGGAAGATCAGCTTGGCCATGAACGGGGTGTTGAGCAGCACCTCCACCGCCGGAATCTGCCCGGGCCGGTCGGCGCGCGGCAGCAGGCGCTGGCAGAGGAAGGCGCGCACGTTGAAGGACAGGTCCATCAGCACCTGCGCCCGTTTCTCCGGCGGGAAGAAGTTGATGATGCGGTCGAAGGCCTGATCGGCGCTGTTGGCGTGCAGCGTGGTCAAGCACAGGTGACCGGTCTCGGCGAAGTTGATGGCGTGCTCCATAGTCTCGCGGTCGCGGATCTCGCCGATGAGGATGACGTTGGGCCGCTGGCGCAGGGCGTTCTTTAGAGCCACGGCGTAGGACTCGGTATCCGCGCCGATCTCGCGCTGGGTGACCAGGCAGCGCTTGTGGGCGTGGAAGTACTCGATGGGGTCCTCGATGGTGACGATGTGCTCGGCGCTGTTGCGGTTGCGGTAGTCGACCATGGCCGCCAGCGAGGTCGATTTGCCGCAGCCGGTACCGCCGAGGAAGATCACCAGTCCGCGCTTGCTCATGGCCAGCTCGGCGAGAACGGGCGGCAAGTTGAGTTCCTCGAAGCTGGGGATGGTGCTGGGGATGAGGCGCATCACCATGCCCACGCTGCCGCGCTGGCGGAATACGTTGACGCGAAAGCGCGCCATATCGGGGTAATGCAGGGCGAAGTTGAGCTCCTGGCGGTGCTCGAACTCCACCCACTGGCGATCGTTCATCACCGTTTGCGCCAGGCGCTCGCTCTGCAACCGGCTCAGCCGCTGCTCGCCGATACGCACCAGGTTGCCGTTCAGGCTCATGGCCGGCGGGCTGCCGGCGGTGATGAACAGATCCGAACCGCCCTTCTGCAGCAGCAGCCGCACCAGACTCAGCATGTACTGCGCCGCCTGCTCGTGTTCCATGACCCCCCCTTCGCGCCGATAGGCCTATTATTCAGTTGGCAACGCCCTCCATTTCCACATAGCAGGTGCGGTCGCGACTCGCCAGCGCCGGCCCCGAAACCAGAGTCGGCAGCCCCGCCGGCTTGCTCTACAATCCCCTGCCGAGCTGCCCTGAACAGAGGAGATCCTATGTCCGAGACCCGTGTACTGCCTGCCGAGTGGGCGCCCCAGGCGGCGGTAATGCTGACCTGGCCCCACGACCAGAGCGACTGGGTGCCCTGGCTGGCGCAGGCCGACGCCAATTTCACCGCCATCGCCGCCGCCGTGACCCGCTTCCAGCCGCTGCTGGTGGGCTGCCGCGACGCCGCCCACCGCCGCCACGTGCAGGGTCTGCTTGCGGCCGCCGGCATCGAGCCCGACCGGCTGCGCTTGTTCGAGGTGCCCGCCAACGATACCTGGGTGCGCGACCACGGCCCGATCACCGTGTATGTCGACGGCCAGGCGCGTTTGCTCGACTTCCAGTTCAATGGCTGGGGCGGCAAGTTCGACGCCAGTCTGGACAATCAGGTGACGGCGCGGCTGCATGCCGCCGGGGCTTTCGGCGCGGTGGCGCGGGAGGAAATCGATCTGATACTGGAGGGCGGCAGCATCGAGTCCGACGGCCAGGGCACCCTGCTCACCACCACCCAGTGCCTGCTCAACCCCAACCGCAACCGTCTGCCGCGGGAGAAGCTGGAAGCACGGTTGGCGCAGGTGTTGGGCATCCGCCGCTTCCTGTGGCTCGAACACGGCCATCTGGAAGGCGACGACACCGACGCCCATATCGATACCCTGGCACGCTTCGCCGACCCGCATACCCTGATCTACCAGGGCTGCGACGACCCGGCCGATAGCCACTACCCGTCGCTCCAGGCCATGGCGGCGGAGCTGGCGGAGTTGCGCGACGGTGACGGGCGGCCTTATCGGCTCATCGCCCTGCCCTGGCCGCGCCCGATCCACGATGCCGAGAACGGGCGCCGCCTGCCGGCCAGCTACGCCAACTTTCTCATCATCAACGGCGCGGTACTGGCGCCCACCTACGCCGACCCGGCCGATGCCCTGGCCCTACGGCGTCTGGCCGCAGCATTCCCGGATCGGGAGATCATCGGTATCGACTGCCGCACGCTGATCCGCCAGTACGGGAGTCTGCATTGCGTGACGATGCAGATTCCACAAGGCGTGCCGATGGCCGGTTAAGGGGAGCGGCGCCGGGGCGGCGACTTGCGCGGCGCGTTGGCGGGCGCTTTCACCGGCCGGTGCCGCTGCGGCTTGACCGGCTTGCCCGGCTGGTAGGGATTGTCGCCGCTGCGGAATTCGATGCGCACCGGCGTGCCCCACAGGTCGAAGGCGCGCCGATAGGTGTTGACCAGGTAGCGCCGGTAGGCGTCCGGCACCTGGTCGACGCGGTTGCCGTGGATGACGATGCGCGGCGGGTTCTGCCCGCCTTGGTGGGCGTAGCGCAGCTTGATCGAGCGGCCGTGCACCAGGGGCGGCTGGTGGGCTTCCAGGGCCTGCTCCAGGATACGGGTCAGCTCATGGGTGGAGAGCTTGCGGGTGGCGGCCGCATAGGCCTCGCGCACCGAAGCCAGCAGGTCCATGACCCCAGTACCGTGCAGGGCGGAGATGAAGTGGACCCGGGCGAAGTCGAGAAAGGCCAGTTTGCGGTCCAGGTCGCGGCGCACCTGGTCGCGCACCTCGCGTTCCAGGCGATCCCACTTGTTCACTGCCACCACCAGGCCGCGGCCGCTATCCAGCACATGGCCGAGCAAATGGGCATCCTGCTCGGCGATGCCCTGGCGCGCATCCAGCACCAGCACCACCACGTGAGCGCGCTCGATGGCCTGCAGGGTCTTGAGCACGCTGAACTTCTCGATGACCTCGTCGACCCGGCTGCGGCGGCGCACGCCGGCGGTGTCGATGAGGGTGTAGCGTTGGCCGTCTTTTTCGAACGGAATACTGATGCTGTCGCGGGTGGTGCCGGGCAGGTCGCAGGCCAGCACCCGCTCCTCGCCGAGCAAACGGTTGACCAGAGTGGATTTGCCGACGTTGGGACGACCGACGATGGCCAGGCGGATGCCGCCCTCCTCTACCGCGGCCACCTCCGCCGCCGGTTGCGGCAGCCCCGCCAGCACCCGCTCCATCAACTCGGCCACACCGCGGCCATGACTGGCGGCGATGGCCTGAGGCTCGCCCAGAGCCAGGGCGTGGAACTCGGCGCGGGCGGCGTCGCGGTCGAGACCGTCGGTCTTGTTCACCACCAGCCACAGCGGCTTGCCCAGCCGGCGCAAGCGTGCGGCGATCTCCTCGTCGCCGGCGGACAGGCCGGCGCGGCCATCGACCAGGAACAGCACGGCGTCGACCTCGTCCTCCAGGGCCTTCCAGACCTGCTGCGCCACCAGCAGGTCGATGCCCTCGTCCTCGCCGCTCAGGCCGCCGGTGTCCATCACCACGTAGGGGCGCGGCCCCACCTGGCCGGTGCCGTACTGGCGGTCGCGGGTCAGTCCCGGCATGTCCGCCACCAGGGCATCGCGGCTGCGGGTCAGGCAGTTGAACAAGGTCGACTTGCCGACGTTGGGGCGGCCCACCAAGGCGATCACGGGCAGCCTGGACATGGGCGGATGGGTCTCGGGCAGCATGGTCTCAGCCACCTATGCGATAAGCGCCGAGACTGCCACCGCGCCCCAGAGCGTAGAGCACCCCATCGACCACCTGCAGGGCGGCGATGCCGGCGCCGTCGGCCCGCACCCGGCCGACCATGCGGCCATCGTCGCGGCTCAGCCAGTGCAGATAGCCCTCGAAATCGCCGAACACCACATACTCGCCCTGTACCACCGGGGTGGACAGGCGCCGGCCCTTGAGCCCGTCTTGCTTCCACAGCGTAGCGCCGTTGCGCCGGTCCAGGGCCCAGATCTGGTCGTCCTCGTCGGCCAGGTAAACCTGGCGGGCATCTACCGCCAGCCCGGCGTGACTGGAGAAGTCGCGGCTCCACAGCAGGTTGCCGTTACTCAGGTCGATGGCCGAGACATTGCCCTGGTAGGCGGCGGCATAGAGCACATCGCCAGCCAGGCGCGGCTCGCTGTCGATGTCTACCATGCGCTCCAGGTCGGTGCGCCCGCGCGGCGGGGCAATGCTCTTCTCCCACACCGGCGCGCCGTTGTTGAGCGCCAGCACCAGCAGTTTGCCATTGTCCAGGCCGCTGATGGCCACACCCTCGCCCAACAGCGGCGCGGCGGCGCCGCGCAAGGTGAGCGCCGGCAGGGTGTAGCTGTACACCCAGCGGCGTTCGCCGGTACGCGAATCCAGGCCGGTGAAGCGGCCGTCGCCACTGCGCACCACGGTCACCCCGCCGGCGGCCCGCGGGGCGGCCAGCACCTCGCTGGACACCTTGGCGCGCCAGGCCTCGGTGCCGTTCTCGGCACGCAGGGCCAGCACCTCGCCCTTGTCGGTGCCGACCAGGATCAGGCCGTCGCCGAGGCCGACACCGGCGCTGATCGACAGCTCGGTGTCGATGCGCCACACGGCATTGCCGCTGGCCGCATCCAGAGCCAGCACCTCGCCGTCGCGCCCGGCAGCGTAGACACGGCCCTGGGCAACGGCCGGCACCAGGCGCACGTAGCTGCCCTGGCTGCCGGAACCGACGTCGGTCTGCCACACCCGCTGCACCGAAACGCTCTGCACGATCTCCGTCAGCGGCGTGGGCGGCGTGGTGTTGTCGCTGCCGCGGATGTAATCCCCGACCCAGCTGCAACCCGCATTCAGGCCGAGCAGGAACACCAGCGATGCCAGGCCCGCCCGCCTCATGATGCCGCCCCCGCACCACCCAGGCTGTCCAGTTTCAGTGGCAGCAGGGGACTGGCGCCGCCGGCGGCTCGCGCTGCCTCATAGGCGGCGCGGGCCTTGCTCGGATCGCTGCGCTGCAGGTAGAGATCCCCGAGCAGCTCCTGGCGTTCGCCCTGGAAGGCTTCCAGGGTGACCTGATTGAGTTCGGCCTCGGCCTGATCCAACTGGCCCTGGGCCAGCAGCACCCGGGCCAGGCGCAGGCGGGCGATGATCCGGGTTTCCTCCAGGCCAGCGTTGGCCACGGCCCAGCGCAGATGCTCGGCGGCCTTGGCGTAGTCGTTGCTCTCCACCGCCAGCCTGGCCAGCTGCAGCGCCCCCAAGGCGGCGTAGGCCGACTTCGGGTAGCCGCCGAGCAGCGCCTCGCCCTGGCGCCGCGCCTGGTCCCGGTCGCCAGCCTCGATGGCCTTGACCAGGATCTGGTAGTCGGTGGAGGCCTGCTCGGCCTGGGTCGCCTGGTAGCGCTGCCAGTACTGCCAGCCAAAGATGCCGGCCAGGCCGAGGATCACGCCCACGGCGATGGCCCCGCCATTGTCGCGCAGCCACTCTTTGACCGCTTCCGCCTGGTGTTCATCGTTAACGTAAGGTTCCATCTGCCTCTCCCGTCACTGAGGGGTACCGATCCGCGCCCACCCGCGGCCGGCTCAGAGAGCCAGCAGCTCCCGCAGACGCTCGACCAGCGCCGTCTGCGGCAGGCTCTGCTGCGCCTCCTCGCGGCGCAGCGGCTTGAGGACCACGGTGCCGGCGGCGAGCTCGTCCTCGCCCAGTAGCAGGGCGTACTCGGCGCCGCTGCGGTCGGCCTTCCGCATCTGGTTCTTGAAGCTGCCGCCGCCGCTGTTGAGCAACAGGCGCAATCCGGGCAGGGCATCGCGCAACCGCTCGCTCAGGCGCAGGCCCTCGCGCTCGGCCGTCTCGCCCAGCGTCGCCAGGTAGGCGTGAGGGGTCTGGGCTGGCCCGGAGTAGCCGTTGTCGGCGAGCATCAGCACCAGCCGCTCCAGGCCCATGGCGAAGCCTACCGCCGGGGTCGGGCGTCCGCCCAACTGTTCCACCAAGGCGTCGTAGCGGCCGCCGCCGCATACCGTACCCTGGGCGCCGAGACGGTTGGTGATCCATTCGAACACCGTCCTGGAATAGTAATCCAGGCCGCGCACGATGCGCGGATTGATCTCGTAGAGCACGCCGGCGTCGTCGAGCAGTACCTGCAGGCCCTCGAAGTGGCGTCGCGAAGCGTCGTCCAGGTGGTCGATGAGCTGCGGTGCGTCGGCAACGATCTCCTGGGTACGGAGATCCTTGCTGTCGAGGATGCGCAGCGGGTTGGTCGTCAGCCGGCGCTGGCTGTCCTCGTCCAGATCGTTGCGATAGCGCTCCAGGTAGGCCACCAGTCTGGCGCGGTAGGCGGCGCGCGCTGCGGCCGAACCCATGCTGTTGAGCTGCAAGCTGAGCTGCCTATCGATGCCCAGACGGCGCCAAATGCGCGCGGTCATGAGGATCATCTCGGCGTCGATGTCGGGACCTTCGAGGCCATAGACCTCGGCGCCGAACTGGTGGAACTGGCGATAGCGTCCCTTCTGCGGGCGCTCGTGGCGGAACATGGGGCCGCAATACCAGATGCGCTGCACCTGGTTGTGCAGCAGGCCGTGCTCCAAGGCGGCGCGCAGACAGCCGGCGGTGCCCTCGGGGCGCAGGGTCAGGCTGTCGCCGTTACGGTCGGCGAAGGTGTACATCTCCTTCTCGACGATGTCGGTGACCTCGCCGATGGAGCGGCTGAACAGCTCGGTGAACTCCACCAAGGGGGTGCGCAGCTCGCGATAGCCGTAGGCGGTAGCGACTTCGCGCAGGATCGCTTCCAGCCCCTGCCAGAGCGGGGTGACCTCCGGCAGGATGTCGTTCATGCCGCGAATGGCCTGCAGTCTCTTGGTCATAAGGCCTCGTTCTCGCTCGGATCGGTTCTGTTGACGGGTGGCGGGAGCATCTGCTACAGCGACGCCGCTTCTAGCAGGAAAGCAGCGGTGCGGCGCGGAGAGAAGGCCGGACACGGGCCGGCCGCCATGATCACTGGGCCGGCAGATTCAGCTGGAAGCGGCTGACCGTGCCCCGCTTCGGCTTGTACAGTTCCTCGGCCACCGGCTTGCCGTTCAGGGTGATGCTCACCGCCTGGGCATTGCCCAGGGTCAGGGAAAACGGCGGACGCCCGCTCACCGCGGTCTCGCTATTGGCCTTGAGCACGCCATAGGCAAGGCGGTTGCCGCCGGCATCCTTGACCTCCGCCCAGCAGTCCTCCGTCACCTTGATCACCAGCGTGGCCTGAGCATTGGCCGCGGCCGGGACGCTTGCCGGCGCCGCCGGGGCCGGCACGGCCGGAGCGGCGGCAGCGACGCTGTCCAGGGTTTCCACCTCGG
>DATLYF010000114.1:0-10148 GCA_035575095.1 Candidatus Competibacteraceae bacterium | reverse complement strand
CGACCGCTCTAGCCGGTTCCCGCCGGCAGCAGCGCCACCGGCGCCGTCCAGCCCAGCCGCGTCAGCAGCCGTGCCAGCCGTGCCGGCTCGCCGCTGGTCCAGTAGCGCACCGTACCCGTGCCGGCAGCGGCGAGCAGACCGTGCTGCTGTAGCTGCTGCCGTAGCCGGCGCGCGACCGCCGCACCGGTGTCGATGAGCGCGATTTCCGGCCCGGCCAGTTCGGCCAGCAGCGGTTTGAGGAAGGGGTAATGGGTGCAACCCAGGATCAGGGTGTCGGCGCCGGCCTGAAGCAGCGGACCCGTGTAACGCTCCAGCAGGGCGCGGGTGTCCGGGCCGTCCAGCTCGGCGCGCTCGACGCATTCCACCAGCCCCGGGCAGGGTTGGGTGAGCACGCGCACGCCGTTGGCGAAGCGATCCAGCAGGGCGGCGAAGCGGGCACTCTCCAGGGTGCCGCTGGTGGCCAGTACGCCGACGATGCCGCTGCGGGTGGCGGCGGCCGCGGGCTTGACCGCCGGCTCGATGGCGACGATGGGTATGGCGGCGAAGCGCTCCCGCAGCAGGGCCACGGCGGCGGCGGTGGCGGTGTTGCAGGCCACCACCAGGGCCTTGCAGCCCTGGGCCAGCAGAAACTCGGCGATGGCCAGGGAGCGCGCCTGGATGTAGCCGGGCGATTTCTCGCCATAGGGCACGTGTCCGGCATCGGCCACGTAGAGCAGCTCCTCATGAGGCAGTAACGCCCGGATCTCGCCCAGTACCGACAGGCCGCCGGCGCCGGAGTCGAACACGCCGATGGGGCGCCGATCCTCGCCCATGGACATCAGGCCACCCGCCGGCCGAGCAGAGTCAGGCTGCGCTCCACCCCGTCCAGCTCGGCGATGTCGGGCAGCTCGCCCCAGCGCCGGAAGCCCAGGGATTCGAACAGGCGCAGGCTGGTCTGGTTGTGGGAGAAGACAAAGCCGAGCAGGGTCTTGATACCGAGCACCGGTGCCTCGCGGATGGCGTGCTCCAGCAGGCGGCGGCCGATGCCGCGACCCTGGAACTCGGGAGCCACGTACACACCCACCTCGACGGTGGCGTGATAGGCCAGGCGGCCGTAAAAAGAGCGCAGGCTGAGCCAGCCGGCGATGATTCCGTCCTCCTCCAGTACCCACAGCGGCCGGCGCTCGGGCTCGAAGCTCTCGAACCACGCGCGCTGGCTCTCCACGCTCACCGGCTCCAGGTCGGCGGTGGCCAGGCGGGCGGGGATGGAAGCGTTGTAGATGGCGACGATGGCGGGCAGGTCGCGCGCTTGCGCATGGCGGATCGGCATTGCGGCTCCAGGATCTGGGACGAGCGACGATTCTAACTCAGATGCCGGCGGCTGCCATCGTGCTGGGAAACGGGGCAGGCAAGGTGGCCGCGACGGTGCTAGTCTCCCCTTCAGGCTTCTCCGAGCGCAGCCCCATCCTGCCTGTCATGAAAGCGCATCCGCTGGAGCACGTCCTGCCGCCGCCGTACCGTCGCGAGCACGGCCAGTTGCTCATCGAGATTCGCCTGCATCGGCTGGAGCAGCTGTTCAACTCGCTCGACCCCGCGCCGTTCCACGAGCGCGACCTGGACCCGGACGCCGAGCAGTACATCGTCAGCGCCGCCGAGGAACTGCCGGCCCACGAGGCTTTCAGGCTGGTGTTCCATCTCGCCCCGCAGGCCCTGGAGCGGCTGCCGCCGGAGGGGCTGGAGCAGGCCATCCACCACTACTTCCAGTACCAGCTGGCGCTGCAGCGCCACGCCCTGCGCGGCGCCATGCGCCTGGCCCGCCACGCGTTGCTGTTCGCCGTGCTGTTCCTGGCCCTGAGCCTGAGCCTGAGCGAGCTGCTGAGCGGCCTGGGGAACTGGGCGGGGCGGCGAGTGGTGACGGAGGGGCTGGTGATCCTCGGCTGGGTGGCGATGTGGCGGCCCATCGAGTATCTGTTCTACGACTGGTGGCCGCTGCGCCGCCGCTGCCGGCTCTACGAGCGCCTGGCACGGGTGGCGGTGGAGGTGCGGCGCCTGGGTGAGTAGCGCGGGCGGGGAGGGCGTATGGACTGGGGCGATGCGGTCGACATTCTGGCGAAATACCTGCTGCGCATCTCCACGCCGGTGGCGGTGGGCTCGGGCTTCCTGCTCTCCTGGCCGAGCGAGACGCAGCTGTTCGCGGTGGCGAGCGCGGCCCACGTGATCGACCACGCCCACCACTGGGAGGAGCCGATCCGCCTGGAGCACCCTGCCTCCGGTCAGAGCCTGCTGCTGCATCCGCCGCAGCGGGCGGTGTTCCTGGACGAGCAGCGCGATACCGCCATTTTGCTGTTCGAGCAGCCCGACCTGCCGTTTCGCCTGCCGCCCCTAGAGCTGGCGCCGCGGGGACAATACCTGCGGGTCGGCACCGAGGTGGGCTGGCTGGGCTTTCCGGCCATCGCCAATGCCTGCTGCTTCTTTAGCGGGCGGGTGAGCGCCTGGCGCGAGGAAGAGGAGTCCTACCTCATCGACGGCGTGGCGATCAACGGCGTCAGCGGCGGCCCGGCCTTCTTCCTCATGCCGGAGCGGCCAGTGGTCATTGGCGTGGTCGCCGCCTACATGCCCAACCGCCTGACCGGCGAGGTACTGCCAGGACTGGCGGTGGTGCGGGATGTCAGCCAGTTCTACGAGGTGGCGCCGCAGTTCCGCTCCATCGACGAAGCGCGGCTGCGACAGACGCGGCCAGCGGAGCCGCCGGCTGCCAGAAAGTGATCGGGTTGCTTTATTCAGTCACTCTATAAATCCCCCACTACCCCCACCCTGGCCCTCTGCCGCCTGCGGGAGAGGGGTCGCTGAACGTGAATACGTGTGGCACAGCGAGCTGGCCCCCTCCCGCAGGCAGCAGAGGGCGCGCGCACTCCCGGCTCCCTTGCTTCGCTCTCCCCCTGGGAGAGGGGCGGTTTCGGGGCCGCTGGCAGTCGAGCGTTAGCCGGCCTTGCCGAACCCGCCACCGCCCGGCGTGTGGATCACGAACACATCGCCGGGCTGCATCTCCACCCGATGAGTGGCGCCGAACTCCTCCACCGTGCCATCGACCCGCTCCACCCAGTTGCGCCCCGCTGCCCCGGGCTCGCCACCGTCCAGACCGAAGGGCGGCACGCGGCGGCGGTTGGCCAGGATGGAGGCGATCATCGCCTCGCGGAAGCGGATGCGGCGAATGACGCCGTCGCCGCCCTTGTGTCGGCCCCGGCCGCCGGAGTTCGGGCGGATGCGGAAGTCTTCGACCAGCACCGGGAAGCGCCATTCCAGCACCTCGGGGTCGGTGAGGCGCGAGTTGGTCATGTGGGTGTGCACCGCTGAGGTCCCGTCGAAGTCTGGGCCGGCGCCGGAGCCGCCGCAGATGGTCTCGTAGTACTGGTAGCGCTCATTGCCGAAGGTGAAGTTGTTCATGGTGCCCTGGGCGGCGGCCAGCACTCTCAGCGCACCGTACAGGGCATCGGTCACCACCTGCGAGGTCTCGACGTTGCCCGCCACCACCGCCGCCGGATAGCGCGGATTGAGCATGCAGCCCTCCGGCACCACGATCTCGATGGGCTTGAGGCAGCCGGCGTTCATCGGGATATCGTCGTCCACCAGGGTGCGGAACACGTATAGCACCGCGGCCTTGGTCACTGCCAGCGGGGCATTGAAGTTGCTGGGCTGCTGTGGGCTGGTGCCGGTGAAATCGACCCGGGCCGAGCGCGCCGCCTTATCGATGCTGATGGTCACCGCCACCACGCTGCCGTCGTCCATCTCGTAGCGGAAACTGCCCGGCTTGAGCACGTCCAGCACGCGGCGCACCTGCTCCTCGGCGTTGTCCTGGACGTGCTGCATATAGGCGTTGACCACGTCCAGGCCGAAGTGAGCCACCATCTTGCGCAGCTCCTGCACGCCCTTCTCATTGGCGGCGATCTGCGCCTGCAGGTCGGCGAGGTTCTGGTGTACGTTGCGCACCGGATAAGATCCGGAGGTGAGCAGTTCGATGAGCTCCCGCTCGCGGAAACGGCCCTGGTCCACCAGCTTGAAGTTGTCGATGAGCACGCCCTCCTGTTCCACATGGGTGGAGTCGGCGGGCATGGAGCCGGGGGTGATGCCGCCGATGTCGGCATGGTGGCCGCGTGAGCCGACGTAGAACAGGATCTTCTCGCCCCGCTCGTCGAACACCGGGGTGATGACGGTGACATCGGGCAGATGGGTGCCGCCGTTGTAGGGGGCGTTGAGCACGTAGACATCGCCCGGTTTGATCACCGGGTTGTTGCGGATCACCGCTTGCACCGACTCGCCCATGGAGCCGAGATGCACCGGCATGTGCGGGGCGTTGGCGATGAGCTGGCCATGGCGGTCGAAGACGGCGCAGGAGAAGTCCAGGCGCTCCTTGATGTTCACCGAATAGGCGGTGTTGGCCAGGGTGAAGCCCATCTGCTCGGCGATGGACATGAACAGGTTGTTGAACACCTCGAGCATGATGGGATCGACGTCGGTGCCCACGGCGACGCGCTTGGGTCGGGCCACCACGCGCTGTAGCACCAGATCGTCGCGCGCCGTGACGCTAGCCTGCCAGCCCGGCTCGACCACGGTGGTGGCGTTGGCGTCGATGATGATGGCCGGGCCGTCGATGACGTCACCGGGGCGGGTGTCGTCGCGCTGGAACACCGGGGTGTCGTGGCTGATGCCGGCGGAATACATGGCCACCCGCGCTACTGGCTGCAGGCCGCCGGCGCGGGCCGGCAGCGCGCGGGTGTGGCCGTCGAGGCGCTCGCTGAGGCCGATCACCTCGGCCACCGCTGCCTCCACGATCAGCCCTTTCTCCGGCATGACAAAGCCGTAGCGGGCGCGGTGGGCGGCCGCAAACTGCTGCTCGAGCCCCGCCAGGTCAGCGAAGTCCACACCCAGGGCGGTATCCGAGCCCTCGTAGCGCAGGCGCAGCTTGCGCACCACGCGAATGGCGGAATCCGCGATGCCCTGACGGCGGATCTCCTCCCGGCCCTCCTCGGCCAGCCCGGCCAGGAGCGTCTCCAACTGCGGCAGCAGCGCGGCGCCAAGCCTGGCCTCTACCGCCTTCTCGCGCAGGGCGCGCACGTCGGCCAGGCCCATGCCATAGGCGGAGAGCACACCAGCGAAGGGGTGGATGAAGATAGTCTTCATCCCCAGGCTATCGGCCACGCCGCAGGCGTGCTGGCCGCCGGCGCCGCCGAAGCAGCACAGGGTGTACTCGGTGACGTCGTAGCCGCGCTGGGTGGAGATCTGCTTGATGGCGTTGGCCATGTTCTCGATGGCGATCTTGAGGAAACCGTCGGCGATCTCTTCCGGGCTCATGCGCTTGCCGGTGGCGGCCTCGATCTCCTGGGCCAGAGCCGCAAAGCGGGCGCGCACGATGTCCTTGTCGATGGGCTGGTCCTGGTTCGGGCCGAACACCTTGGGGAAGAACTCCGGCTGGATCTTGCCCACCATCACGTTGCAGTCGGTCACCGCCAGCGGTCCGCCGCGGCGGTAGCAGGCCGGACCGGGATTGGCGCCGGCCGACTCCGGTCCGACGCGAAAGCGGGTGCCGTCGAACTGGCAGATGGAGCCGCCGCCGGCGGCCACGGTGTGGATGTGCATCATCGGCGCGCGCATGCGCACTCCGGCTACCAGCGTTTCGAAGCTGCGCTCGTACTCGCCGGCGTAATGGGCGACGTCGGTGGAGGTGCCGCCCATGTCGAAGGTGATGATCTTGCCAAAGCCGGCGGCCTCGGCAGTGGCCACGGCGCCGACGATGCCGCCGGCCGGTCCGGAGAGGATGGAGTCCTTGCCCTGGAACAGCCGGGCGTCGGTCAAGCCGCCGTTGGACTGCATGAACTGCAGCCGGGTGTCGCCCAGGTCGGAGGCCACCTGGTCGACGTAGCGGCGCAGGATAGGGGAGAGGTAGGCATCCACCACCGTGGTGTCGCCGCGCGAGACCAGCTTCATCAGCGGGCTGACCTCGTGGGACACGGAGATCTGGGTATAGCCGATGGCGCGGGCCAGTGCGGCGACCCGGCGCTCGTGCTCGGGGTAGCGATAGCCGTGCATGAAGACGATGGCCACGGCGCGGATGCCGGCTTGATAGGCGTCTTCCAGGGCGCGACGGGCGCTGTCCGCATCGAGAGGCTTGAGCACCGCGCCGTGGGCATCGATGCGCTCGTCGACCTCGGCGACGCGCTCATACAGCAGCTCCGGCAGCACGATGTGACGGTCGAACAGCCTGGGCCGGTTCTGATAGGCGATGCGCAGGGCATCGCGAAAGCCCTTGGTGATGAGCAGCAGCGTCCGATCGCCCTTGCGCTCGAGCAACGCGTTGGTGGCCACGGTGGTGCCCATCTTCACTGCCTCCACGTATGCGGCTGGCACCGGCTGCTCCAGGGCGATGCCGAGCAGATCGCGGATGCCCTGCACGGCGGCGTCGCGGTAATGCTCGGGGTTCTCGGAGAGCAGCTTGTGGGTTACCAGGCGGCCGTCGGGGCGGCGGGCGACGATGTCGGTGAAGGTGCCGCCGCGATCGATCCAGAACTGCCAGCGGGCCGTGGAAGCGGGGGAGGTGGTGGTCATGGCGGCCTCTGTTCGGTAAATTGTCGATGAAATACTGATAATGAATTAAGCAATCGTCAGGAATCCCAGGAGCGATCCCCGATGCCCAAGCAATCGCCCATCGTCTCGTCCGCCCATCTGGTCTCGGAAACCGCGCCGGGCCTGAGCGAGCTGGAGTTCGCTCTGATCATCGCCGGCAATGCCTTCAACCGCTGGATCACCCGCTGCGCGGCCGCCGCCGGAGCCCGCGACCTGGGACCGCTGGACGTGTTGGTGCTGCACCATGTCAACCATCGCGAGCGGGAAAAACGGCTGGCCGACATCTGCTTCGTGCTCAACATTGAGGACACCCACCTGGTCAACTACTCGCTGAAGAAGCTGCGGACTCTCGGCCTGGTGGAGACCGCCCGCCTCGGCAAGGAGGTGGTGTACACCACCTCTGAGGCCGGCAAGCGCCTCTGTGAGACCTATCGGGAGGTGCGCGAATCCTGCCTGATCGGCGCCCTCTCCGCCCTCGGCGCTCACGACGACCGGGATTTCCACGCCATTGCCGAGACCCTGCGCGCGCTGTCGGGGATCTACGATCAGGCGGCGCGCGCCTCCAGCTCATTGTGAGCATTCTTAAATAAATTAAAGACAAATTGTTGACAAATTGTCAATGTTGTTCGAGGCTTTTCCCCTAAACATAACGACTCGCAGGGCGGATGCATCCGCCGACACCCAACCCCCTATCCACCAAGAGCGAGATAGCGCCATGAAGTTCAAGCTGCTGCTGGTCGGGCTGTTCGCCTCCCAGGTCGCCGTCGCCGCCACCACCTGGGACATGCCTACCCCCTACCCGGAGAACAACTTCCACACCCAGAACATCCTGCAGTTCGCCCAGGAGATCGAGCAAGCCACCGGCGGCGAGCTGAAGATCAAGGTTCATTCCGCCGGTTCGCTGATCAAGCATACGGAGATCAAGAACGCGGTGCGCAGCGGCCAGGTGCCGATCGGCGAGTTCCTGATCTCGCAACTGGCCAACGAGGACCCGCTGTTCCAGGCCGATTCAATTCCGTTTCTGGCCACTTCCTACGAGGCGTCGATGAAGCTGTGGCAGGCTTCCAGGCCCGAGGTGGAGAAGCTCCTGGACAAACAGGGGCTGATGGTGCTGTACGCCGTGGCCTGGCCGCCCCAAGGGGTGTATGCCAACAAGCCGCTGAACAGCGTGGACGACCTCAAGGGCCTGAAATTCCGCGCCTACAACACCGCCACTGAGCGTCTGGCGCAGCTCGCCGGGGCGGTGCCGACCCAGGTGGAGGCGGCGGATCTGGCCCAGGCTTTCGCCACCGGCCGGGTGGAATCGATGATCACCTCGCCCTCCACCGGCGCCAACTCCAAGGCCTGGGACTACGTCTCCCACTACTACCACGTGCAGGCCTGGTTGCCGAAAAACCTGGTGATCGTCAACAAGCGCGCCTTCCAGCGTCTGCCCGAGGCGCAGCGCAAGGCGGTGCTGGAGGCGGCAGCGAAGGCCGAGAGCCGTGGCTGGGAGATGAGCCGCAAGGAGACCGAAGAGAAGCTGGCCGAGCTCAAGGCCAACGGCATGAAGGTGGAGCCGCCCAGCGAGGCGCTGATGGCCGGCCTCAGAAAGATCGGCGAGACCATGACCGCAGAGTGGGTCAAGGCCGCCGGGGTCACGGGCGAGGCGGTGCTCAAGGCTTATCGGCAGTGACCGCCTGGGCTCCCTCGCTCTGCAAGGGCGAGGGGGCTTGCCCCAGCCTATTCCACGGTAATCCTCATATGCGCAACGTCCTCGACGCCCTGTACCGCCTGGGCGGCGCTCTCGCCGCCCTGTTCCTGGTGGCCATTGCCGTGGTGGTGCTGGCCCAGGTGGGAGCCAACCTGATCGGTGCCTTGTCCGGCTGGCTCACTGGCGAGCGGCTGGGGCTGGTGGTGCCATCCTATGCCGAGTTCGCCGGCTACTTCCTGGCCGCCTCCTCCTTCCTCGGCCTGGCCTACACCCTGCGCCTGGGCGGCCATATCCGCGTCAACCTGGTGCTCGGCCGCCTGCCCGCCGGCGTGCGGCGTCGGCTGGAACTGTGGTGCTGCGCTGCGGCGCTGGCCATGGCCGGTTATTTCACCTTCTACCTGGGCAACCTGGCCTGGGAGTCGTGGAGCTTTGGCGACGTCTCGACCGGCATGGTGCCGGTGCCGCTGTGGATCCCTCAGGCGGTGATGACCTTGGGGCTGGGGCTGTTGTGCATAGCCTTGCTGGATGAGGCGGTGACGCTGGCCCGCGGCGGCGAACCGGATTACCTGCGCCACGAGCAGGGCAGCGAGTGACGAGGTGCGACCATGGACCCGATCCTCGCGACTCTGTTGCTGCTGGTGGTGATGCTGCTGCTGCTCGGCAGCGGCGTCTGGGTGGCGTTCTCCCTGCTCGGGGTGGGGCTGCTGGCCATGGCCCTGTTCACCGACTCGCCCACTGGCCTGGTGCTGGCCACCACGGTGTGGGGCGCGTCCAGTTCCTGGGCGCTGGCGGCGCTGCCGCTGTTCATCTGGATGGGCGAGATCTTGTTCCGCTCGCGCCTGTCGGCCGATATGTTCGCCGGTCTCGCCCCATGGCTGGGCTGGCTGCCAGGGCGGCTGCTGCACGTCAACGTGCTGGGCTGCGGCATCTTTGCCGCGGTCTGCGGCTCTTCTGCGGCCACCGCCGCCACCATCGGCAAAATGTCGCTGCCGGAGCTGAAGCGGCGCGGCTACGACGAGCGCATGAGCATCGGCAGCCTGGCCGGGGCCGGCACCCTGGGCCTGCTCATCCCGCCCTCTATCGTGCTCATCGTCTACGGTGTGGCCACCGACGAGTCTATCGCCCGGCTGTTCATCGCTGGGGTGCTGCCGGGGGGGCTGCTGATGGCGCTGTTCATGGGCTACATCGTGCTCTGGGCGCTGCTATGGCACAGTCGCCTGCCGCCCGCCGAGCCCGCTACCTGGGGTGATCGGTTGCGCGCCATCGGCCGGCTGCTACCGGTGCTGGCGTTGATCGCCGGCGTGATCGGCTCCATCTACGCTGGCATCGCCTCGCCCACCGACGCCGCAGCGGTGGGGGTGTTGCTCGCCCTGCTGCTGTCCTGGGCATCGGGCACGCTCACCTGGGCGAGCTTCGTCGACGGCCTGATGGGAGCGATGCGTACCTCTTGCATGATCGCCTTCATCCTCGCCGGTGCCGCTTTCCTCACCGCCGCCATGGGCTTCTCCGGCATCCCGCGGCTGCTCACTGAGTGGATCGCTGGCCTGGGGCTGTCGCCCTACATGCTGCTAGCGGCGCTCACCGTGCTGTTCATAATCCTGGGCTGCTTCCTCGACGGCATCTCCATCGTGGTGCTGACCACGGCGGTGATCCTGCCCGTCATCGAGCACGCCGGCATCGACAAGATCTGGTTCGGCGTCTATCTGGTGCTGGTGGTGGAGATGGCCCAGATCACCCCGCCGGTCGGCTTCAATCTGTTCGTGCTGCAGAGCCTGACCGGGCGCGATATGTTCCACATCGCCCGCGCCGCGCTGCCGTTCTTCCTGCTCATGGTGCTGGCGGTGGTGCTGATCACTCT
>DATLYF010000113.1:0-13622 GCA_035575095.1 Candidatus Competibacteraceae bacterium | reverse complement strand
ATGTCCTGCAACACGCCGGGATCGTCGACCGCCAGTAGCTGCAGCCGCGCCGCATCGCGGGTGAGCAACTGCCGCGCGCCCTGGTCGCCGTGGCAGCGCAGCAGTCGCTCGCGATATGCGCGACCAAAGCCTACCGGATGGCCACGGCGGCCGCCGTAGACGGGAGCTACCAGCGCACTGCCCTGGCGCAGCCGTTCGGCCAGGGCGGCGACGGTCTGCGGCCGGACCAGGGGCATGTCGGCCAGCGCGATCAACCAGCCGGCGGCATCCGCGCTGGCAGCGACCCCGGCCGCCAGGCTGTGGCCCATGCCGCGCTGTGCCTCGGCCGCGATCACCACCTGGAAACCCAGCTCCGCCAGCAGCCGGGCGGGCGGTGCGTCGGCACTGCGCACCACGACTACACCGCGGTCCACGCCGGCCAGCAGCGCGCGCCCGGCGGCCACCGCCAGCGGCGTGCCGTCGGGCAAGCTCTGCACCAGCTTGTCGGCACCGAAGCGGGTGGCGCTACCTGCCGCCAGCAGCACGCCAACGATCAGCGGTCGCTCACGCGGGCAGGCGGCGGGCATGGTGTTGCTCTGGCGGAACCGTCATCAGGCGGTCGAGCGGAACAGTGGAACGACGGGGCGCCGATGTTCCAGCATCATTTGGGCCAGGACCAGGCCGCTCAGCCAGGCATCCTCGATGCGCTCGCCGCGGCACCAGTCGCCGCACACGCCGAGGCCGAGTCCGCCATCCCACAGGCAATCCTCGCCCAGCGGCGTGGCCGCGCGGGCATGGCGCCAGCGATGGGCCTGGGCCATGGCCGGTGGCACCGGCTGCCGGCCGCAGGCTTCGCGGAAGGCGCGGGTGAGGGCGGCGATGACCTTGATCGCGCTGTCCTCGAGATGCGTTGCCGACCACTCGGCCGTGGCCTGCAGCACCCAGGCCTCCAGCCCCCCGCGGCCGGGCTTGCTGTTGTTGCGAGCGATCCAGGCCAGCGGCGAGTCCACCACCTGGGCGGCGTCCAGGGGCAGGGGCAGCTGTCCGCCCAGGGCCAGCATCACCGTCCAGCACGGTTCGAAGCGCAGCGCCGCCAGCCGCGCCGCCCACTCTGGGCGCGCCGTCAGCAGCGGCACCGCCTGGGGGCGGGCAGGGCCAGCACCACCCGGGCGAACGGCCCCAGCACCCGGTCCTGCTCGTCCTGCAGCCGCCAGCCGCCGCGCAGACGGCGCAGCGCGACAATGCGGGTAGCATAGCTCACTTCCAGACCCAGGGTCAGGTTGCGGGCGGGGGCGTCCATGGTCGGCACGCCCACGTAGCGCGGACCGTCGATGCTGCGTATGGCCCAGTGGCCGCGGCGCAGCACACCGAAGCGCCCATGCCAGGGCGCCACCACGCCCTGCTGCCGCCAGGTTTCCACCTGGGCCTGGAAGCGCGGATCGTGGGCTTCGAGGTACTGGGCACCGTGGTCGAACTGGGCGCGCTCGGCGCGGCGGGTGGCACTACGGCCACCGGGATCGCGCCCCTGGTCGAACACCTGCACCGGCTGGCCGGCGGCGACGAGCGCCCGGGCGGCGCTCAGGCCGGCGAAACCGGCGCCGATGATGGCGGTGGGCTTGGGCGGAAGACGGCTGGACATGGCGGCTGGGCGGGTGGGGAAGAACATGACCTTCTCGCCAGTTGAGTGCGAGGGGGGCCACAAAGTTCCCCCCTGCCAGCACATTTCGTGCCGCTTCAAGTGGCCGCCTCAGCCAGCAGCCAGCGCCTGAGGCTGTCGATGCGGGGATCGGCCACCCGCTCCCAGGGGATCAACAGGGCGAATACCTGGCCGCTGTCGACGAAACCGAGCGGTGCCAGCAGCCGGCCGGCAGCCAGGTCTTGCGCCACCAGCGGCTCTGGGGCGATGGCGATGCCGATGCCGGCGATAGCCGCCTCCAGCATGTAGTAGAGGTGTTCGAACTGTGACCCCTGGACCAGCAGCACCGGATCGAGGCCGACCCGCTCGGCCCATTCTCGCCAGGCTTGAGGACGGGAGGCGGTGTGCAGCAGTGGCTGGCCAGCCAGGTCAGCGGGGCTGCGCAGTGTGAGTTTCCCTGACAGGCGCGGGCTCAGCACCGGGCCGAAGCGCCAGTGGTACAGCGCCACCGCCTCCAGACCTGCCGGCCAGGGCGGGGCGCCGACGCTGATGGCCGTGTCGATGCCGGCGGCGGCGAAGTCGGGCGGCGCCTCCGCGGCCGACAGGCGCAGGTCGAGCTCAGGGTAGGCCGCCTTGAGCCGGTCCAGACGCGGGATCAGCCAGCGCATCAGAAAACTGCCCGGGCAGGCCAGAGCCAGCGGGCCCTGACGGGCCTCGCGGCGCAGCCGGTTGCTGCCGTCGGCGAGCAGATCCAGGGCGTGGCGGCTGATGGCGAGCAGCTCGCGGCCGGCTTCGGTCAGCGCCACCCGTCCCTGGCGGCGCTGGAACAGCGGCTGGCCGAGCCAGTCCTCCAGTTGCTTCACCTGGCGGCTGATGGCGCCATGGGTGACATGCAGCTCCTCGGCGGCACGGCTGAAGCCGAGGTGGCGGGCAGCGGCCTCGAAGGCGCGGATGGCGTTGAGTGGGGGGAGGCGCCGGGGCATGGCAGCAAGGGATCTGGGTACTGTGAGATTTCCTCACACGCTAGCGGCCATAATCTCGCTTTTCAAGGGCTCCGCCGCGGAGGTAAGGTAGCGCCATCGCAACCGAACGACGTCAAGGTGAGCCCTGATGAGCGCGACTTCGCAAAGCTACCGTACCGGCCCCGACGCCGACGGTCATTTCGGCATCTTCGGCGGCCGTTTCGTGGCTGAGACCCTGATGCCGCTGATCCTCGACCTGGAGAAACATTATCAGGCCGCCCGGCAGGATCCCGAATTCCAGAAGGAGCTGGCCTACTATCTGCGCGACTACGTCGGCCGCCCCAGCCCGCTCTATCTTGCCGAGCGCACCAGCGCGGCGTTGGGCGGGGCCAGGATCTACCTCAAGCGCGAGGACCTCAACCACACCGGGGCGCACAAGATCAACAACTGCATGGGTCAGATCCTGCTGGCGCGGCGCATGGGCAAGAAGCGCATCATCGCCGAGACCGGCGCCGGTCAGCACGGTGTTGCCACCGCCACGGTATGCGCCCTGTTCGGCCTGCAGTGCGTAATCTACATGGGCGCCACCGACATCGAGCGGCAGAAGCCCAACGTGTTCCGCATGAAGCTGCTCGGCGCCGAAGTGCGCCCCGTGACCAGCGGCTCGGCCACCCTCAAAGACGCCATGAACGAAGCCCTGCGCGACTGGGTGACCAATGTCGAGGACACCTATTACCTGATCGGCACCGTGGCCGGCCCGCATCCCTTTCCGGCCATGGTGCGCGACCTGCAGAAGATCATCGGTGAGGAGACCCGCCAGCAGATCCTGGCCGCCGAGGGACGCTTGCCTGATACCCTGATCGCCTGCGTCGGCGGCGGCTCCAACGCCATGGGCCTGTTCTATCCGTTCCTCGACGATGCGCAGGTGCGTATCATCGGCGTCGAGGCCGCCGGCCATGGGCTGGAGACCGGCCAGCATGCCGCCAGCCTCACCGGTGGCGCGCCCGGCGTGTTGCACGGCAACCGCACCTATCTGCTGCAGGATGCCGACGGCCAGATCCTCGAGGCGCATTCCATCTCCGCCGGCCTCGACTACCCGGGCATCGGTCCCGAACATGCCTGGCTGTACGACAGCGGCCGGGTGCAGTACGTGGCCATCACCGACGATGAGGCCCTGGACGCCTTCCAGAAGCTGAGCCGCTGGGAGGGCATCATTCCGGCCCTGGAGAGCAGCCACGCCGTGGCCCAGGCCATCAAACTGGCCCCGACCCTGCCCAAGGAGCACATCATCGTCATCAACCTGAGCGGTCGCGGGGACAAGGACATCTTCACCGTCGCCCGGCACCTGGGAGTTGAGCTGTGAGCACCGCATCCCGTATCGAACGTCGCTTCAATGAACTGAAGGCCGCCAACCGTCCTGCTCTGGTCACCTTCGTCACCGCCGGCGATCCCGACTACGAGCACGCCCTGGCGATCCTCCAGGGACTGCCCGCAGCCGGTGCCGACCTGATCGAGCTGGGCATGCCGTTCTCCGATCCCATGGCCGACGGCCCCGCCATCCAGGCCGCCAACCTACGGGCGCTACGCAACGGCCAGACCCTGGTCAAGACTCTGCAGATGGTGCGCGCCTTCCGCGCGCAGGATAGCGACACCCCCCTGGTCCTGATGGGCTACTACAACCCCATCTACCGCTACGGGGTGGAGCGTTTCCTGGCCGATGCCAAGGCCGCCGGGGTGGACGGGCTGATCGTGGTCGATCTGCCGCCGGAGGAGGACCGGGAGCTGTGTCTCCCGGCCTTGCGGGCTGGCCTGCACTTCATCCGCCTGGCCACGCCCACCACCGACGAGCAGCGCCTGCCCAAGGTCCTGCAGAACACCTCGGGCTTCCTCTACTACGTTTCCATCGCCGGCATTACCGGCGCCGCCGCGCCCACGCCGGAGAAGGTGGAGCAGGCCCTGGCCCGTATCCGCCGCCACACCGATCTGCCCATCGCCGTGGGCTTCGGCATCAGGCGCGCCGAGCAGGCGGCGGTGATCGGCCGTTTCGCCGATGCCGTGGTGGTGGGTTCGGGGCTGGTGGAGCGTATCGCCCAGGCCGCCAGCCCAGCCCAGGCGGTGCAGGAGGTACACGCCCTGGTGCGCGAGCTGGCCGGGGGCGTGCGCTGGGCGCGCAGCGCCTGAAGGCAGCGCCTCACCGTGACCCTCTCCCGCCTGCGGGAGAGGGGGGGATGCTACTCAGCGGTCGCTGTCTGGCGATTCGAGCCAGTTTTCGACGCGAAGCTCCGGCACCCGGGAGAATTCCCGGACATTGTCAGTGACCAGCGTCAAATCGAGTACGCGGGCATGTGCGGCGATCAGGAGATCGTTCGGGCCGATCGGCTGTCCGCTCGCTTCTAGCTGGAAGCGAATGTCCGCGTAGTGACGATCCACTTCTTCGCTCAGCGGTAGCACATCGAGGGTATTCAGCAATTCTTCGACCTTGCCGGACAGGAGCGGGGATTGCTTTTTGGCAGCCCCATAGCGCAGCTCGCAGGCGACAACGATGCTGGTGCAAATCGCCATCTCCCCTACACTGGCTATCTTGCGGGTAACGGCACCGGCGGGTTGCCTGATCAGATTGGATAGGATATTGGTGTCGAGCAGATAACGCGGTACGGTCATGGTCAGGGATCGATGTCGTCCAGTGGCAGCAACCCTTCATCGACATCCGGGAATTCCTCGTCCAGCGGCTCCCAGCTCGCGAGCAAGGCCAGCAGCGAAGGCCGCTTCACCGGCTCTACGATCAAGCGATCCCCTTCTTTGCGGATGATCGCCTCATCGCCTGGCAGCTCGAATTCGCGTGGGATACGCAGCGCCTGGTTGCGCCCGTTCTTGAACAGGCGGACGTGCCGTTCGGTTTGCATGGCCGGCTCCTGCGATTGATGGCATAGGCTGAAGCATATGCCTTGATGGGATGCCCATCAAGCCGACACATCGCTGCCGAACACCTAAACTGTCGGCATGGCCTCGCCTGGGCGGATAGGGTGAGCCCAGCGGCTTGCGGAGAGGTGTGCAATGAATACCGCCATCGAACTGATCATCGAGCCGCGCGCGCGGGATCTCGGCGGCTTCAGCGTGCGCCGGGTGCTGCCCTACGTGCGCCGGCGCCACGTCGGACCCTTCGTCTTCCTCGACCACATGGGGCCGTTGCGCTTTGCGCCCGGGCAGGGCGTGGACGTGCGCCCCCATCCCCACATCGGCCTGGCCACGGTCACCTATCTGTTCGAGGGCGAACTGGTGCATCGCGACAGCCTGGGCTACGTGCAGTCGATCCGCCCGGGCGACGTCAACTGGATGACCGCCGGCTGCGGCATCGTCCATTCCGAGCGCAGCGCCCCCGAGCAGCGGACAGCCGGAGCGCGGCTGCACGGCATCCAATCGTGGGTGGCGCTGCCCCGCGCCGAGGAGGAGTGCAAGCCGAGCTTCCACCACCATCCGGCGGCCACGCTGCCATCTTTCGAGGAGAGCGGCGCCCGCCTCACCCTCATCGCCGGCACCGCCTACGGGCGGCAGGCGCCGGTGGCGGTGCGCTCGCCGCTGTTCTACCTGGACGCCCGCCTGAGCGCCGGTGCTGCACTGGCGTTGCCCGCCGAGTACGCGGAGCGCGCCGTGTACGTGGCCGAGGGCGAGGTGACAGTGGCAGGGCAGCCGCTGGCGGCGGGGCGGATGGCGGTGCTGGCCCCGGGTGGTGGCGCGAGCGTGTGCGCCACGGCGCCGGCACGGATCATGCTCCTGGGCGGCGAAGCGCTGGACGGGGAGCGCATCATCTGGTGGAACTTCGTCGCCAGCTCCAAGGCGCGCATCGAGCAGGCCAAGCGCGATTGGGCCGAGGAACGCTTCCCGCCGGTGCCCGGCGAGAGCGAACGCATCCCGCTGCCTGAGCGCTGAGCGCTGATACACTGGCAGACCCCGAGATACAAGGAGCGAGCAGCATGCAACTGGCATTCATCGGACTCGGCGTGATGGGCTTCCCCATGGCCGGTCATCTGGCCCAGGCCGGCTATCAGGTCACCGTCTACAACCGCACCCCGGCCCGAGCCCAGGCCTGGGTGGAGCGCTACGCGGGCAGGAGCGCCGCAACGCCTCGAGCGGCCTCCATGGGCGCGGAGATGGTGATGGTCTGCGTCGGTAATGACGACGACGTGCGCTCGGTGGTCTACGGCGATGACGGCATCCTCGCCGGGTTGGCGGCGGGCGGCATCCTCATCGATCACACCACCGCCTCGGCGGAGCTGGCACGCGAGCTCGAGCGGGCGTGTGCGGCCAAGGGGGCGGGTTTTCTCGACGCGCCGGTGTCTGGCGGCCAGGCCGGAGCGGAGAACGGCAAGCTGACCGTCATGGTGGGCGGCGCCGAGGAGCATTTCGCCCGCGCCGCGCCGGTGCTCGCCGCCTACGCCCGCCAATGCAAGCAGTTGGGGCCGGCGGGCAGCGGCCAGTTGTGCAAGATGGTCAACCAGATCCTCATCGCCGGGCTGCTCGAAGGGCTGGCCGAAGGTATCCGCTTCGCCCAAAAGGCCGGGTTGGACGTGGCCGAGGTGGTGGAGGTGCTGCGCCACGGGGCGGCCCAAAGCTGGCAGCTGGAGAACCGCGCCCTGACCATGGCCGCGGGCAAGTTCGATTTCGGCTTTGCCCTGGACTGGATGCGCAAGGATCTTGGTATCTGCCTGCGCCAGGCGCAGCAGATGGGCCTGGAGCTGCCGGTCGCCAGGCTGGTCAACGGCTTCTACGCCGAGCTGCAGGCCCAGGGTTGCGGACGCCTGGACACTTCGGCGCTGATCAAGCGGCTGTGACGGACCGGCGGGGGAGGGCGCGCGCCCTCCGTTCCGCGATCGCGGTGCTGACTACCTCGTCATATTGCCGATGACGCCGCCTACCACGGCGCCGCCCACGGTGCCCAGGGCACTGCCGTGGGTCAGGACCGAACCGGCGACGCCGCCCACGGCAGCACCGATGGCGGTGTTGCGCTGGGTGCGGGTCATGCTGGCGCAGCCGGCCAGGCTGAGCACAATGCTGCCGATCACCAAGAGTTTGCCGATTTGCTTCATGAGGGCCTCCCGTTCGCTCCAGGATGTGTTTTGCCGATACGGCTGCTGCTACCGCCGCTCGCTTATAATGTCTGCCCAGCATCCGCCCATCCGGCGGATTGCCCTTACCGCCTGCAAGGGAGCTCAGCCATGGTCAACGCCGTCATCCTGCTCAACATCGCCCGCGGCCGGGTCAACGAGATCGCCGAGAAGCTGGCCGACTTGCCGGAGATCTCCGAGGTCTATTCGGTAGCCGGCAGCTACGATCTGGTGGCCATCGTACGCGTGGCCCACAACGACGACCTGGCCCGGCTGGTCACCGAGAAGATGGCGCCCATGGACGGCATCGAGCACACCGAGACCATGCTCGCCTTTCGTGCTTACTCCCGCCACGACCTGGAAGGGCTGTTCGCCATCGGCATGTGAGCGCAGCGGTGGCGGTCGATATCATCTAAGGTGGAAGATACAGGTGAAGCCTGAAGAGAACATGAACGAAAATGGCGCACGCCGCGTAGCGCTACCGCTGCTGCTGGGATGTCTGACGCTGTCGGCGGCGGCCGGAGCCGCAGGGCCGATCCTGGTGATCGGCGACAACGGAGTAGGCGGCATCACCCGCGACACCCCTTTCGATCCCAAGGCCATTAGCCAGGCTCTGCCGGGGTTGGCGGTGGAACGCGCCGAGGCGACGGCGGAGGGTATCGCCTATCCGGTGATCCGCGTGCTGCGCGATAAGCACGAACTGCTGGTACTGGCGCCCGACCTCGAGCAACGCCACGTCGGCAGCCTGATGAGCGCCAGCCCGGAGGTGGCCAGCAGCCAGGGTGTCACCGTCGGCGCCAGCTTCCAGCAGATCTACGAGCGGCAGACCCCCAGCGCCTGCGAAGCAGGGGTGGAGGAATGGTCGGGTATGGTGTTCTGTCCGGCGCCGGCCTCGAACAACGTGCAACTGCTGTTCAAGGGGCAGTGGAGCGGTCCCGACGGTAATCTGCCGCCGCCCGAGGTGCTGCGCACCTGGACGGTGGCGCAGATCTGGTGGCTGCCGCCGGAGGAATGAACCGCCTGGGGAACTCGGCTGCGGCCCGCTAGTCTCTCTGCTGGCGACAGAGCAATCGCTCGGCTTGGAGTATGTTGTGATGGGCAAAGAGCGCGTCGATTCCCCGATTCCCGTGACCGGCTGCCAGGCCATGCTGTTTACCCGCAGCGGCAGCCGCATCGTCGTGGATCCACGGTTGCGCACCGATTACGTAGATGCTTTCTACGCCTTCTCGCTGAAGTTCCACGACTTGCGCCTGTACAGCACCGGCCAGACCCAGGGCTTCCTGGAACCCCTGCACGACCCCGAGGCGGCCGAAACGCTGGCCGCCTACGCCGACTGGCTGCAGGCCAACCGCCATCGGCCGCTGGTCAAACGCCTGGCCGAGGGTCAGCCGTTCGTGGCCGATCCCTATTTCGGCGGCAAGCCGCCGCTGCCGTCCCTGACCCGGCTGCGCAAAGCCCATGAGGAGACGCCGCCCGCTCCGGCCAAGGAGGCCAGCCGCGCCAGCCTGATGAAACAGTTGCACGAGGCGATGCTGGAGCACGACGAGGAACTGGACGAGTTTCTGCGCCAGGAGGGGGAGAAGCACGGGGAGGGCGACCACGACTTCGACGAGGACGAGATCGAGGAAGGCCGCAACCAGCATTGGTGGTGAGGAGGTTGCCGCCTACGTCTGCGGCCGGCATCATCTCAGCGACCCTCGCCGGCGTCCTCGAAGCGCCCGGCCTCGCGGTTCTTCACCACCCGCCGCGGATCGAAGATGCGGCCGTTCATGGCGATGTAGACGCCGTGGGGCAGGGCCTGTAAGGCGCCGAGGGCGAAGCCGATGTTGAACATCGCATCCGAGCCGACGAACTTGGCTGGCTGCATGGCCCCAGTGAGGACGATGGTCTTGTCGGTGACGGCGCTGAGCACGCGCCCGGTGTCGGCCATGGTGTCGGTGCCATGGGTGATGAGGATGCGCTCGAGGGGGCAAGCCTGCACCGCCGCCAGCACCTGGCGGCGATCCTCGTCGTCCATGTCCAGGCTGTCCTTGCGCATCAGTGAGGTGATCGCGTACTGGAAGCCGACGTTGAGCTGCCCTAGCACCCAATCGATGTTGGGCTCGCCCACCTCGTACTCGCTCTTAGCGTCGAAGTAGATTTTGTCGATGGTGCCGCCGACTGTGAAGATCTGGATTTTCATGGGTTGATTCTCGCGTTGCGGGGTGCAGAGTCCGATGCCTCGGGGTGGCGCTGCCAGGCCCGTCGGTTCTGTCCCGATGAGCCGGACAATACGCCGTGCCTGCGCTTCGGTATAGACCGTCGGGCGCCGCGCTGCCAGTCACGCCAGGCGCCGTCGTTGCCGTCATCCCACCGGCGGAGGATACTGCGCCGATGGCCGCCCGAGAATCCTAACCCGTGGAACGTAGCCTTTCATCGCTGTTGCTGCGCTGGCTACGCTGGCGCCTGCCGCTGCGGCGCTGGCTGCGCCTCCTGCCGGGACCGGTCCTCGATACCGGGAATCTGCCGGAGCGGGTGCAGGAGCGCATCCGCCACCAGCAGGAATCCAGCGAGATCGTCATCGGCTGGGTGCAGCTCGGGCTGTGCCTGATGTTCGCCACTGTGCACGTGCTGCATCCTGGGTTGAGCGCGCGGGCAGCCGGGACTGACCCGGTGGGCTGGGCGTTGCTGATCTATCTGGCCTTCACCGTGCTGCGCCTGGCGCTGGCCTACCGGTGCTGGCTGCCCGACTGGCTGGTGTATCTGTCGTGTGTGTTCGACGTGGCGCTGCTGATGGCGGTGATCTGGAGCTTCCACCTGGAGTACCAGCAGCCGCCGGGCTTCTACCTGAAGTCGCCGGGCCTACTGTACGCCTTCGTCTTCATCGCCGTGCGTGCGCTGCGCTTCCAGGCCGGTTATGTGGTGGTCACCGGCCTGGCGGCCTGCGCCGGCTGGCTGTCGCTGGTGGCCTACGCCGTGCTGGCCACGCCGCCGGGGAGCCCTCCGCTGACCGCAGACTTCGCCGAATACCTGAGCTCCGATCGCATACTGCTGATCGCGGAGATGGACAAGATCGTGGCCTTGGGTGCGGTCACCGCCATCCTCGGCCTGGCGCTGGTGCGCGCCCGCCGCCTGCTGGAGCGAGCGCTGATAGAGGGCAGTGCGGCCCGCGAGCTGGCGCGCTTCGTGCCGCGCGGGGTGGCACGGCATGTCGCCCTGGCGGAGCGCTCGGTGCAGGCCGGGCAGGGCGCGGTGCGCGAGGCCACCATCCTGTTCATCGACATCGAGGGCTTCACCGCGCTCAGCGAACACCTGTCACCGCCGCAACTGGTGCAGACCCTGAACGAATATTTCGCCGTGGCCACCGAACCGCTGGAGCGCCACGGCGGGGTCATTACCCAGTTCCAGGGAGACGCCATTCTGGCCTGCTTCAATCTGCCCGACGCGCTGCCCGAACACGCCGCACGCGCCGTGGCGGCGGCCCTGGAGATCCAGCAGCTGCTGCAGCGGCGGCGTTTCGGTGACGCCGAACTCCGTCTGCGCGCCCGCATCGGCATCAACACCGGCATCGTGGTGGGCGGGCTGGTGGGTACTGCGACCCGGCTCGGCTATACCGTGCATGGCGATGCGGTCAATCTGGCGGCGCGGCTGCAGGAGCTGAACAAGCACTACGGTACCGCCCTGCTGGTAGCGGACACCACCCACCGGGCGGCCGGCGACGGGCGCTTTGCCTTCCGCCGGGTGGACGAGGTGCAGGTGCGCGGCCGCAGTCGCACCTGCACGGTCTATACGGTGGATCAACCGTAACCCCGGGCACGCAGCGCGGCCACGGCGCGCTGCAGATTGGCGCGCACCGCGGCCTCGAAGCGCCAGCGGAACGCGGAGGTGTGAAAAAAGTGCGGCCGCGCCAGCAGCGTCTCCAGCATACGCAGCCGGCGCGGATAGAATTCCGCGTCGGGCACGAACGCCTTCTCCGCGCGCAGCGCTCGGGTATCGCGCAGGAACAGCGCCCAGGGCCGGGCGAAGCTGCACAGGTCGATATCGCAAAGATAGCGCTGGTCGTGATCCCGGGGCGGGACGCAGTGGCGGGTGGCGAGGATCAGCTCGCGCACCCTGTCGCGCAACGCCGGGTCGGCCTCTTCGTCGAGGCAGGCCAGGGCTAGTGCGGCGCTGCGCGCCTCGTTGTCGTCGGCGCGGGGATCGTAGACCGCGTCGTGGAACCACAGCGCCAGCTCCACCGCATCCGGCTGGTGCAGCCGGTCGCGCACCTCGTCGAAGCGCTCCAGGCAGTAGGCGATGTGGGCAACAGTGTGGTAGTGCCGCCAGGGCTCGTCGTAGCGCCGCTGCAGTTCGGTGAAGACCGCTGCGGCCTCGGCCTCGCACGCGCCGCAGCGGCAGCGCCGCCACAGTTCCAGGAAACGCCGACGCTCCATGGGCTCTCAGTCTCCCGCCGGCTGCAGGGGCAGATTGAGGCGTTCGACGTGCAGGGTGCGTCCGTCCCAGTGGAAGACCTGGGCGCACGTCCAGTCCAGCCGCCAGGGCGGCTTGCCGCGCATGTTCCAGCCGGTGGCCAGGGCCAGGGCGGCGCGGATCACGCCCTTGTGGGTGATGCACAGCAGCGGACCGTGCTCTGCCGTCAGGGTGCCCAGCCAGTTCTGCAGCCGCTCCATCACCTGCCGCGGACTCTCGCCGCCGGGCGGGCAGAAGTCCAGGCCGCGCGCCTCGTTCTCGGCCATGAGCGCGCCCAGGCGGGCGCGCAACCCGGCCACGGTTTCGCCCTCCCACTCACCCCAGTCCATCTCGATCAGCGCCGGCTCCGGATGTGGCGCGCTGAAGCCCAGCAACCGGGCCGTTTCCAGCGCTCGCGCCAGCGGACTGGCCAGGCAGCGCCAGCCGCGCAACTCCGCCGGTAGCCGCCAGCTCGCGGCCTGGCTCCGGCCGGCAGCGCTCAGGGCGATGTCGCGCCGCCCCTGCAAGCGCTGCGCGCGGTTCCACTCGGTGGCAGCATGGCGCAGCAGGGCGAGGCGGATGCTCATGGGCAGAGCCGTTCCAGCACCGCGCGCAGCACGCGGGCGGCGCTGTCCAGGTCGTGCTCGCTGCGCAGGCGGGCCCGCGCCGCTTCGCCCATGGCCCGGCGCCGCCCGGGATCGGCCAGCAGCGCCGCCACGGCGGCGGCAAAGCCCTGCGCGTCGCCGCTCGTACAGAGCCATCCGCTGTGGCCGTGGGCGACGATGTCGGCGACGCCGCCGCTGCGCCCGGCCACCACCGGCAGGCCGGCGGCCTGGGCCTCCAGCAGGGCCATGCCGAAGGCCTCGCCGATGGCCGGCCAGACGAACAGATCGGCGCTCTGCAGCCAGGGCAGGAGAGCGGCCTCGTCGAGCGCACCCAGCCAGCACACCCGCCCGCTCAGGGGAGCGAAGGCCTGGGCCACCGCCGGCCGTGCTGGACCGTCGCCGATCGCCACCAGCCGCCACGGCTGCTCGGCCAGGCGCTGCAAGGCCGCCGCCAGCAGCCGATAGGAATCGAGTTTCACGTCGTTGCGCATCATCGCCACGGTGAGCAGCCAGGGCTCGGCCGGGTCGAGGTCGTGGCCGGCGGCCAGGGCGGTGCGCAGCGCTGCCCGATCCGCCGGCGCCGGGTAGGCGCGGGTGTCGAGAAAGGGCTTGAGGTGGATGATGCGGGCCGGCTCCGCCACCAGCGCCCGCAATCCCGGCAGATCCTTGGAATTCAGGCAAAACAGGGCGTCGGCGCGGCCGATGGCGGCGGCGGCGGCGGCGTGACCTTCCGCCCAGGGGCCGTCGGCCTGGCGCGGGGCGTGGGAGGGTTCGGCTACCAGGTAGGGAATGGCCAGGGCCTCGGCCACGGCCGGACCGATCCAGTCCGGGGCCTTGTGGTAGAGGTGATAGGTGAACCAGGCGCGCGGCCGCTTTCCTGCCGGCAGGGCGCGGTAGTGGCGGATCAGGC
>DATLYF010000112.1:0-22181 GCA_035575095.1 Candidatus Competibacteraceae bacterium | reverse complement strand
GCGGCCTCGGCGCGAGCGCGCATGCGGGCGTCGAGGACGGACAGGGCCAGAGAGGCGGCGAGCAGAGCGATGGTGAACAGGCTCACCGGCGTCGCCGTCCAGTTGCCGGTGAGGCTGTCGCGGGCCAGGCACAGGCTGTTGGGAGCGAAGTTGGCCGCCGCCATGCCGGTATAGTGCATGCCGACGATGGCTAGGCCCATGACCAGTGCGGCACCGCCGCGGAACAGGTAGATCTTGCGGGAGATCGCATCGCGCAGCTTAAAGGCGATGAACAGAGCCACTGCCGAGGCGGTGACCGCGATCAGCGCCGAGGCGGCGAACAGCAGGGGGTCGTACTCGATGCCGGGCTGCATGCGCATGGCCGCCATGCCACTGTAGTGCATGATGCAGATACCGGTGCCCATGAGCACGGCACCCACCGCCACCGTCTTCGGCGTCAACTGGCTGCGGCTGACGATGTACAGGGCGATGGCCGAGACGATGACGGCTGCCACCAGGGAGAACAGGGTGATGGCCAGATCGTAGCCCACCGCAATGGGCAGTTTGAAGGCCAGCATGCCGATGAAGTGCATCGACCAGATGCCGGTGCCCATGGCCACGGCGCCGCCGGCTAACCAGACCAGGGCCATGCGGCCCTTGGAGGCGGTGACGCGTCCCGCCATGTCGAGTGCGGTGTAGGCGGCGAGGACGGCGATGAGATACGACAGTGCCACCAGGTTGAGATTGTAAGCTCCATTCATGGGCGCATTCTCCCGAAGATTCCTGAACAGGGGTGGTTGCGTTCGGTCGGATGCCGATTCGAAACCGTTGCGGCTCTGACGGCCGTTGCGTCATCCCTAATGCCTGCTGACCGCGACCCGGGAGGCATGCTAGAGGAGTAGTGATCCGCTACCTGCACGGACTGCGCAGGTGAACTGGGCATGGCCCGGCGTTCACTCCTGCTTATATAGCGCAGGGTGGTTACGCAAAGTTGCACAGCGACCTCGTACTTACAATTCGTTACAAATACTTCTGGTCCGGTTACAGAGTCAGCCGCTGACCCTGACTCAAGGGAATAGCGGGTTTGCAGGAGCTGCCCGCAGCGGAGTGTGACGGAGCAAGACGGTGATGCTACTGCGAGAGGGCTGCGAGCCCCGCTGCCGGGGCTGCGCCCATCGATTGCTGGACGCCGCGGCCAGCGCGGCGCAGAAACAGGAATGGCTGGCCCGCCGCCTGGCGCCCTGGGCGCAGCGGCTGGCGCCGCTGTGCGCGGTCCGCGGGGAGGAGCGCTGGGGCTACCGCGACAAGGTCGCCCTATCGGCGCAGTGGTCGGCGCAGGCGGGCTGGCGCTTCGGCCTGTGGGTAGGCAGAGAACTGGTCGCCATCCCCCACTGCCCGGTGCACTCGCCGCGGGTGCGGGCCATGGTAGCGCTGCTGATGGCGGCGTTACCGCCGGCGGACGAATTCCCGCTGCGTTTCTATGTCCAAGCCGGCGCCCAGGCTACCTTGGTGCTGAAGAGTGCTTGCGAGCCCAATGCCGGCTGGCTGGACGCGGCGGCGCAGGCCGCACTGGCGGCGGCCGGCATCGAGGGGCTGTGGCTCAATCTGCATCCCGCTGCCGGCCGGCGGCTGTTCGCCAAGCGCGGCTGGCGGCTGCTGTGGGGGCAGTCGCGCTCCCGCGACGACCAGGGCCTGGTGTACGAACCCGGCGCTTTCCAGCAGCTCATTCCGGCCCTCTATCGGCAGTCCGTGGACGAGGCCGAGGCCTTCCTCGCTCCCCGCCCCGGCGACGCGGTAGTGGATCTGTACTGCGGCAGCGGCGCCACCCTGGTGCGCTGGCAGGCGCGCGGTGCCTGCGCCGTGGGCGTGGAGCTGGGCGGCGCGGCGCTGGAATGTGCCCGTCTCAACGCGCCTGAGGCCGAGCTGCTGCGCGGCGCCTGCGCCCAGCGCCTGCCGCAGTTGCGCGCCTGGGCGCAAGGCCAGGCCGTGGACTTGCGCCTGCTCTATCTCAACCCGCCGCGCACCGGGGTCGAGCCAGAGGTGCTGGCCTGGGTGTGCCAGGAGTATCGGCCGATCCGGCTGGCCTATCTATCCTGCAGCGCCGGCACCCTGGCCCGCGATCTGCGACGGCTGTGCGCGGCCGGCTATGAGGTGGAGCGCATCACCCCTTATGACTTCTTCCCCCAGACCTATCATGTGGAGACGCTGGCGCTGCTGCGGCGGGGGTGACCGTCCTCACTCGCTCCCGAGCACGCGCCAGCCGACTGTCTCACCGGCGCGCAGCGGCACCAGTTCGTCGGCGCCGAAGGGCAGAGCGGCCGGCACCGGGGTTTCCGCCTTTTCCAGGATGAGGGTGCCACGGTTGCGCGGCAGGCCGTAGAAATCGGCGCCGAAGAAGCTGGCGAAACCCTCCAGCCGATGCAGGGCGCCGGCCTGCTCGAAGGCCTCGGCATACAAGGCCATGGCGTGGGCGGCGGTGTAGCAGCCGGCACAGCCACAGGCTGCCTCCTTGGTATGGCGAGCGTGGGGGGCGCTGTCGGTGCCGAGGAAGAACTTGGGATTGCCCGAGGTGGCGGCAGCCACCAGGGCCTGGCGGTGAGTCTCGCGTTTCAGCACCGGCAGGCAGTAGTAGTGGGGCCGGATACCGCCCTGGAAGATGGCGTTGCGGTTGTAGAGCAAATGATGGGCAGTGACGGTAGCAGCTACCGTGGCGGGCGCCTCGCGCACATAGTCGGCGGCATCGCCGGTGGTGATGTGCTCCAGCACCACCCTGAGGCCGGGAAAGCGGCGCACGATGGGTTCCAGCACACGCTCGATGAATACCGCCTCGCGATCGAAGATGTCCACCTCGGGATCGGTGACCTCGCCGTGCACTAGCAACAGCAGCCCTGCTTCCTGCATCGCCTCCAGCACCGGATAGATGCGCTCGATGACGGTTACGCCGGAGTCGGAATTGGTGGTAGCGCCGGCCGGGTAGAGCTTGCAGGCTACCACGCCGGCGGCCCTGGCCCGCGCCATCTCGGCAGGCGCGCTGTTGTCGGTGAGATACAGGGTCATCAGCGGCTGGAAGTCGAGCCCCGCGGGCACCGCCGCTAGGATGCGCGCGCGGTAGGCCAGAGCCTGTTCGGCGGTGGTCACCGGCGGGCGCAGGTTGGGCATGATGATGGCACGGGCGAACTGGCGCGCCGTGTGCGGCACCACATGGGCCAGCACGGCACCGTCGCGTACGTGCAGATGCCAGTCGTCGGGGCGGGTAAGAGTCAGTCGCATGGCGGTTATCCGGGGGTTGCGGCGAAACACCGCATTATATAATGCATGCACGCCGCCACCGGCGTGCCGGCAGCGGGCCGGCGGCGGCGAATTCTGGTACTCTTAGCGCCATTCCGAGCAATCCCCGTTAGCGTTCCGGCCTTGAATATCGCCCGTCGCACCCGCATCAAGATCTGCGGCATTACTCGCCCCGAGGACGGCCAGGCCGCCGCCCGGCTCGGCGCCGACGCCATCGGCCTGGTGTTCTATCCGCCCAGTCCGCGGGCGGTGGACGCCGAGCGGGCCGCTGCCATCGTCACCGCCCTGCCGCCCTTCGTCAGCGCCGTCGGACTGTTCGTGGACGCCGAGCCGGAGTGGGTGCGCGCGGTATTGGCGCGGGTTCCGCTGGCGCTGCTGCAGTTCCACGGCGCCGAGAGCGCCGACTACTGCCGCGGCTTCGGCCGGCCCTATCTCAAGGCCGTGCCCATGGGTGGCGGGGCGCGGGTGGAGGATTATCAGCGCCGCTACCCCGATGCCGCCGGCCTGCTGCTGGACAGCCACGGCGGTGGCAAGAGCGGTGGCAGCGGCCGAGCCTTCGACTGGGCCGCCATTCCCGCGCCGGCGGCGCGTACCCTGCCGCTGGTGCTGGCCGGCGGACTGGACGCCGACAATGTGGCCGCCGCGGTGGCGCAGGTACACCCTTATGCCGTGGACGTGAGCAGCGGCGTCGAGACCGCCAAGGGCATCAAGGACGAGGTGCGTATGGCGCGCTTCGTCGCTGCCGTTGCCGCCGGTGAGCGGGCCGCGTGAGCGTCGCCCCGGACGAGATCCCGGATACTTCGAGGACATTCATTACCATGAGCTGGTTCGAGAAACTCATGCCTTCCCGCATCCGCACCGAGGGCGGCAGCAAGCGTCAGATCCCCGAAGGGGTATGGAGCAAGTGCGAGAGTTGCAACTCCATCCTCTACCGGGCGGAGCTGGAGCGTAACCTCAACGTCTGCCCTAAATGCGGCCACCACATGCGCATCGGCGCCCGCGCCCGCCTGCACAGCTTCCTCGACGAGGAAGGGCGGATGGAGATCGGTGCTGAGGTCGAGCCCATCGACTTCCTCAAATTCAGGGACAGCAAGAAGTACAAGGACCGCCTCGCCCAAGCGCAGAAGGAGTGCAACGAGAAGGACGCCCTGGTGGCCATGCGCGGTACCCTCAAGGGCATGCCGGTGGTGGTGGCGGCCTTCGAGTTCGAGTTCATGGGCGGCTCCATGGGCTCGGTGGTGGGCGAGCGTTTCGTGCGCGCCGCACGCATCGCCTTGGAGGAGCAGATCCCCCTGATCTGCTTCGCCGCCAGCGGCGGGGCACGCATGCAGGAGGCCCTGGTGTCGCTGATGCAGATGGCCAAGACCAGCGCCATCCTGGCCAAGCTCGCCGCCGAAGGCATTCCCTACATCTCGGTGCTCACCGATCCCACCATGGGCGGCGTCTCGGCCAGCCTGGCCATGCTCGGTGATGTCAACGTGGCCGAGCCCAAGGCCCTGATCGGTTTCGCCGGACCGCGGGTGATCGAGCAGACGGTGCGCGAGAAGCTGCCCGAGGGCTTCCAGCGCAGCGAGTTCCTGCTGGAGCACGGCGCCATCGACATGATCGTCGACCGTCGGCAGATGCGTGATTGCCTCGCCGGTCTGCTGGCCATGTTCACCGGCCGGCCGGCGCTCCGGGAAGCGTGACGCGCGCCATGTCCGAGCCCCGTTTCCGTACCCTGGCCGAATGGCTGGCGTGGCAGGAGAGCCTGCATCCCACCACCATGGATTTCGGTCTGGAGCGGCTGCGCCTGGTCTATTCGCGGTTATTCTCCGAGCCACCCCGGCACAAGGTGATCACGGTCGCCGGCACCAACGGCAAGGGCTCCAGCGTGGCCATGCTGGAGGCGGTGCTGCGCGCTGCCGGCTATCGGGTAGGTGCCTACACCTCGCCCCACCTGCTGCGCTACAACGAACGCATCCGCCTGAACGGTGCAGAGGTGGACGACGCCACCCTGTGCGGCGCCTTCCACAGGGTGGACGAGGCGCGCGGCGACATCTCCCTGACGTATTTCGAGTTCGGTACCCTGGCGGCCTTCCTGATCTTCCGCGAGGCGGCACTGGATGTGGCGGTGCTCGAGGTCGGCCTGGGTGGTCGGCTGGATGCGGTCAACGTGGTGGATGCCGACGTCGCCTTGCTCACCGCCATCGGCCTGGATCACACCGAGTGGCTGGGACCGGACCGAGACAGCATCGGCCGGGAAAAGGCCGGCATCTTCCGTCCCGGGCGGCCCGCGGTGTGCAGCGATCCGCAGCCGCCGACCAGCGTGCGCGCCTACGCCCAGACAGAAGGCGTGCCACTCGACCTATGCGGGCGCGATTTCGGTTATCGACCCGACGAGAGCGGACAGAGCTGGTCCTGGTGGAGCCGCGATACCCGCCTGCAGGACCTGCCCTGGCCTGCTCTGGCCGGACGCCATCAGCTGCAGAACGCCGCCGGGGTGCTGATGGTGTTGCAGCGCCTGGGTCTGCCGGTGGCGCAGGCGGCCATCTGCCGCGGTCTGCAGGAGGCCCGGATCGCGGGGAGGTTCCAGGTGGTGCCGGGGGAGGTGGAATGGATCCTCGATGTCACCCACAACCCCCACGGCGCGGTGGTGCTGGCCGACTGCCTGGCGGAGCGGCCCTGTACAGGGCGCACCCTGGCAGTGATGGGCATGTTGGCCGACAAGGACGCCGCTGCCGTGGCCAAGCTGCTGGCCCCGCGGGTGGACGCCTGGTTCACGGCTGGGCTGAGCGGTCCCCGTGGCCGCAGCGGCGGGCAACTGGCGGCGGCCCTGGCGGCAGCGCTGGAGGCTGTGCTGGGCAAGGCGCCGCTGTCGGTCCATGAGACGGTGGCAGAGGCCTGCATCGCTGCTCGCGCCCAGGCCCACGCGGGTGATCGCATCCTGGTATTCGGTTCGTTTCATACGGTAGCCGAGGCCCTGACCAGCGGGGTCGTCGGCGGAGGAAGCTGAGCGTGGAGACCCGATTGAAGCAGCGTCTGATCGGCGCAGCCGTGCTGGTGGCGCTGGCGATCATCATCGTTCCGGAGCTGGTGCGCAAACCCGACGATTTCGGCCGGCCGGTGGTGACCACCCCGGTGCCGCCGCGGCCCGAAGGGCAGGAGGAGGGGATGGTGATCTCCATGCCGCCGCCAACTCCGGTCACGCCACCGGTGCCCACTGCGGCCGAGCCGCCACCCGTGCAGGCCGGTGGCGCGCTGCCGACCCAGCCCCAGCCTTCGCTGCAGCCGACCCAGCCACAGCCGGCCCTGCCGCCGCTGGATCTGGTCAGCCGGCAGCCGGCCCAGGCTCAGCCCCTGCCGGGACAGGCGACGCCCGCGGCGCCGAGCGAGCCGCCGAAGCCGACGCCCAAACCAGCGCCGGTGACCCCATCCGAACCGCCCAAGCCGGTGGCCAAATCAAGCCCCGTGACAGCGGCCGAGCCGCCGAAGCCGACGCCCAAGCCGGTGCCGGTGACGCCGGCCGAGCCGTCCCGCTCGGCCTCCAGGCCGGAGCCGCCGAAACCGGCCCCCAAGTCGGAACCGGAGCTGCCCAAAATCGAGCTGGTCGGTCGCGCCAGCACGCCCACCGCCCAGACGCCGGCGGCAGCGGAGCCGGCGCCCGCTCCGCGCCAGGCCGCCGCGCCCGGCCGTTGGGCGGTGCAAGTGGGCAGTTACGCTCTGGAGCAGAACGCAGCTTCGGTGCGCGACCGGCTGCGCGCCGGCGGCATCAACGCCAGCGTCGAGCGCATCCAGGTCAACGGTCAGCCGCTCTACCGGGTGCGGGTGGGTCCGCAGAGCAATCCACAGCAGAGCGAGCGCATCCGCGACAGCATCCAGGCCATGGGGCTGTCGGCCACGGTGGTGCCACTAGAGTGATAGGCGGTATTGCGCACCCGAGGCGGCGGGGGTACGGTTGCCGGATGCGATCTGGTAAACTCCGCGCCGCGTCGAGGTGGTGGCGCTTCTGAGACGAGGTGACGGGCGGACGATGGAAGGCTTTACCTGGGCGGATTACGTCATCCTGGCGGTCGTCGGCCTGTCGGTGCTGATGAGCCTGTGGCGCGGTTTCCTCACCGAGGTGATCTCGCTGGCCACCTGGATCGCCGCCTTCATCGTCGCTTTTTTGTTCATGGACGAGGCCGCCGTCTATCTGGCCGACCGGGTGGCCGTGCCATCGGTGCGCGCCATCCTGGCCTTCGGCGGACTGTTCCTGGCCACCCTGCTGGTGGGCGGGCTGTGCAACGTCATCGTCAATCAACTGGTGCGCAAGACCGGTCTGAGCGGCACCGATCGCCTGCTCGGTCTGTTCTTCGGCCTGGTCCGCGGCATCGCCATCGTCAGCGTGCTGGTGCTGCTCTCCGGGCTGACCCCGCTGCCCCAGGACCCCTGGTGGAAGCAGTCGGTACTGCTGCCTCATTTCCAACCCCTGGCGAACTGGCTGCAGGGCTTTCTGCCGCCGAGCCTGGCGGAGGGCCTGCGCAATGGTACTCTCCCCTTGCCCGCTATGCCGGCTATCCCTGCCAGCCCGACTCCGGCCAACCCTGCCGCCCCAGTGCCGCCGGCCGCGCCGCCGGCGCAGCAGCCGACGGGCGGCTCCACGACCTGAGCGCTGACATCCAGCGGAGCGTTTTCCATGTGCGGTATCATCGGCATCGTCGGGCGTGGTCCCGTCAATCAGACTCTTTTTGACGGGCTCACCATGCTCCAGCACCGCGGCCAGGACGCCGCTGGCATGGTCACCTGCGACAACGGGCGGCTGTTCCTGCGCAAGGACAACGGCCTGGTGCGGGATGTAATCCGCACCCGCCACATGCTCAAGCTCACCGGCAACCTCGGCATCGGCCACGTGCGCTACCCCACTGCCGGTACCGCCAACTCGGCCGAGGCTCAGCCGTTTTACGTCAACTCGCCGTTCGGCATCGCCTTGGCCCACAACGGCAACCTGACCAACGCCGCCCAGCTCAAGGACGAGCTGTGGCGCTCCGACCGCCGTCACATCAACACCGACTCCGATTCGGAGATCCTGCTCAACGTCTTCGCCCACGAGCTGGCGCGCTGCGACAAGCTGGCCATCAGCCCCGACGACATCTTCGATGCGGTGGCGCGGGTGCACGCCCGGGTGCGTGGCGCCTACGCCTCCCTGGCCATGATCACCGGCTACGGCATCCTCGCCTTCCGCGATCCCTACGCCATTCGCCCACTGTGCTACGGCCGCCGCGAGACCGAGGACGGGGTCGAGTACTGCATCGCTTCGGAGAGCATCGCCCTGGACGCCCTGGGGTTCACCCTGATCCGCGATCTCAAGCCCGGCGAGGCGCTGTTCATCAGCGAGGACGGCGAGGTCTACAGCCGCGAGTGCGCCGCCCACGGTCGCTATTCGCCGTGCATTTTCGAGATCGTCTATTTCGCCCGCCCGGACTCCATCGTCGATGGCATCTCGGTGCACAAGGCGCGGCAATACATGGGCGAGCGCCTGGCGGCCAAGATCCGGCGGGAGTGGCCCGACCACGACATCGACGTGGTCATCCCCATCCCCGACACCAGCCGCACCTCGGCTCTAGCCATGGCCCAGGATCTGGGGGTGAAGTACAGCGAGGGCTTCATCCGCAACCGCTACATCGCCCGTACCTTCATCATGCCCGGGCAGAAGATCCGCAAGAAATCGGTGCGGCAGAAGCTCAACGCCATCGCCGAGGAGTTCCGCGGCAAGAACGTGCTGCTGGTGGACGATTCCATCGTGCGCGGCACCACCTCCGAGGAGATCATCCGCATGGCGCGCGATGCCGGGGCGCGCAAGGTCTACTTCGCCTCCGCCGCGCCGCCGGTGCGCTACGCCAATGTCTATGGCATCGACATGCCAGCCGCCCACGAACTGGTGGCCCACGGCCGCACGGTAGAGGAGGTGGCAGCCTTCATCGGTACCGACAAGCTCATCTACCAGGACCTGGACGATCTGGTGGCGGCCTGCCGCCAGTGCAATCCCGCCATCTGCGAGTTCGACGTCTCAGTGTTCACCGGTCGCTACGTCACCGGTGACATCGACTGCGACTATCTGGCCAACCTGGCCGAGACACGCCGCGACGAGGCCAAGGACAAGGGCGAGGGAACCGAGGCGAATGTGATCGATCTGCACAACGCCTCGTGAAACGGCAGCCAGCGGAGACCGCGCCATGCACGAACTCGATCCCGAACTGGACCTGGACAGCCTGGCCATCCGCGCCGGCCAGAGCCGCACCGGCGAAGGGGAGCACAGCGATCCCATCTTCCCCACCTCCAGCTTCGTCTTCGGCAGCGCCGCCGAGGCCGCCGCCCGTTTCTCCGGGCAGACCGAGGGCAATATCTACTCGCGCTTCACCAACCCCACAGTGCGCGCCTTCGAGCGTCGCCTGGCGGCCCTCGAGGGTGGTGCGGCCTGCGTTGCCACTGGCTCCGGCATGGGCGCAATTCTGGCCACCTGCCTGGCCCTGCTGAAGAGCGGCGACCACATCGTCTGCGCCTACGAGGTGTTCGGCAGCACGGTGTCGCTGTTCAGCAACTATCTGAGCAAGCTCGACATCCCCACCACCTATGCGCGCCTGACCGACATCGCCGCCTGGGAGTCCGCGATCCGCCCTGGCGCGACCCGGCTACTCTATCTGGAGACGCCCTCCAATCCGCTGATGGAGCTGGCCGATATCCGCGCCCTGGCGGAGCTGGCCCACGATCATGGTGCGCTGCTGGTAGTGGACAACTGCTTCTGCACACCCATCCTGCAGCGGCCATTGGCCCTGGGCGCTGACCTGGTGATCCACTCCGCCACCAAATACATCGACGGGCAGGGCCGCTGCGTCGGCGGTGCCGTGGTCGGTGACGCCCAGCGGGTGGGCAAGGACGTGTTTGGCTTTTTGCGCACCGCCGGCCCCAGCATGAGCCCGTTCAACGCCTGGGTGTTCCACAAGGGCTTGGAGACCTTGCCGCTGCGCATGCGTGCCCACTGCGCCAATGCTCTGGCCCTGGCGCGTTGGCTGGAAGATCGGCCGGGCGTGAGCCGCGTCTATTACCCCGGTCTGGAGTCCCATCCCCAGCATGCGCTGGCCCGGCGCCAGCAGTCCGGCTTCGGCGGTGTGGTGTCGTTCGAGGTGGAGGGCGGGCGCGAGGCGGCCTGGCAGGTGATCGATGCGGTGCGCATGATCTCCATCACCGCCAACCTGGGCGACGTCAAGACTACCATCACCCATCCGGCTACCACTACCCACGGCCGGCTGAGCCAGGCCGAACGCGACGCCGCTGGCATCGGCGAGGGCCTGATCCGGGTTTCGGTGGGCTTGGAGGACATCACCGACATCCAGCGTGACCTGGCGCGAGGGCTGGCCAGCCTGGCCTGAGTAGCGTGCTTCGAGAAGTCATGCCCATCATCCGCGCCATCACCTTCGACCTGGACGACACCCTGTGGGAGGTCTGGCCCATCATCGACCGTGCCGAGGCGCTGCTGCACGATTGGCTGGCGGCGCATTATCCGCGCATGGCCGAGCGCTACGGCCCCCGCGACCTGCGCCGGCTGTGCGACGAGCTGGCGCTGGCCCATCCCGCGTGGGCCCATGATCGCACCTGGCTGCGCAAGGAGGCGCTGTGGCAGGCAGCGCAGGAAGTGGGCTACCTGGAGTTCTGCCGCGATTCCGCCTTCGACGTGTTCTACGTCGCCCGCAACCAGGTGGAGTTCTTCGACGAGGTGCTGCCAGTGCTCGAGCGCCTGGCGCAACGCTACACCCTAGGCGCGCTCAGCAATGGCAACGCCGATATCCGGCGCGTCGGCTTGGGTGGGCTGTTCAGCTTCGCCTACAGCGCCATCGACGTCGGTGCCGCCAAACCCGATCCCGCCATGTTCGACGCGGCCCGCCGCCATCTCGGGTTGCAGCCCAGCCAGATCGTCCATGTCGGCGATCATCCCGAACACGACGTGGAGGGCGCCCGGCGCGCCGGCTTCCGTACCATATGGCTGAACCGCGGCGGGCTGCAGGGCTGGCCAGAAGACAAACTTCGGGCCGATGCGGAGGTGCACGATCTGGAGGAGCTGGAGATGGTGCTGGCGACCTGGGGAGGGTGAGGACCGATCGTATCATTGGCGGCATACCGTTGCCGGTCTTTATGTATAGTCCCATGTATAGTCCCTGAAAAGGCCTCTTTATGAGGCTTTTTTTGACTTCGCTCCTGTCGAGAGACAATCAAATAACATTAAAAATTAAAAATTAAAAACATTCTTGATCATTTGATTTAAGTCAATGCCGGGATTTTTGGAATAAGTATTTTTAATTTGCTGAGGTTGCTTTCGAGGAATACCTGGCTTTGGCTGTGGAGAAGGCTATGTGGAATCTGGTCAGGGGGCTGCTGTGGACCGTATCGCTCGTCCTCGCCCTGGTGTCGACGGTCACTGCAGGGGCGCTCGGTGACTACCTGGGCCAGGCCAGATCGTTCTTCCCCCAGGCGGATCGCTTCGGTGCAAGCGAAGGTTCACCGCCGGCAGCGCCGGTATACCGGGGCCAGGAATTGCTGGGTTATGTATTTCAGACCGATGACGTGGAAAAGATCCCGGCTTATTCGGGTAAACCGGTCAATTTGCTGATCGGTCTGGATATACAGGGTAAAATCACCGGCGCCAAGGTGCTGGAACATCATGAACCTATCCTGCTGGTGGGTATTCCCGAGCAGGCGCTTTCCGATTTCGCCGGCCAGTATATCGGCAAATCGATTGCCGACCGTATCAAGGTGGGAGCCGGTCACAAGGAAGGTTATGTGAACGTCGATGCCATCACCGGGGCCACGGTCACGGTGATGGTGGTGAATGAGGCCATCCTGCGCTCGGCCCGCAAGGTGGCCATTTCCCGGGGCATCATGAAGAGCGCGGCGGCCGAGCAACGGCCGCCGGCCAGACTCAGAATGGAACTGTTCGAGCCGGCGGATTGGCTGACCCTGACCGGCAACGGGGCCATTCGCAGTCTGCGCCTGACGCGCGGGGACGTGGACGCGGCCTTCAAGGGTACGCAGGCCGAGGGCGTAGAGAGCGCCAAGCCCGGTCAGGAAGGCGATACCTTCATCGAGCTGTATTACACCTATCTCAACATTCCGATCATCGGCCGCAACCTCCTGGGCGATACCCAATATGCTTGGCTGATGCGCGAACTGAAACCGGGCGAGCATGCCATCGCCGTGCTGGGCAACGGACTGTATTCCTTCAAGGGCTCCGGCTATGTGCGCGGCGGAATTTTCGATCGCCTGCAACTGCAGCAGGGCAACCAGACCATCTCGTTCCGCGACCTGGATCATATCCGGCTCAGCGACGTCTATGCCGCCGGTATGCCGAAGTTCCAGGAGATGGCGATCTTCATCGTTCGCGACCGCTTTGCCTTCGAGCCCAGCCGACCTTGGGAGCTGGAGCTGCTGGTGCGCCGCCAGACCGGTCCGCTGGCGTCGGTATTCACCAGCTTCAGCGGCGAATATCTGCTACCAGAGCAGTATCTCGAGCTGCCGCCGGCACCTCTGCCGGCAGCGCAAGCGGGCGAGCAACCCGAGCCGATCTGGCGCGAGGTATGGCGTGAGCGGGTGTTCCAGATCGCGGTCCTGGCGAGCGGCTTGGTGGTGTTGACCCTGATTCTGCTGTTCCAGGACGTTCTGGTGCGCTATCCCCGCTTCCTCTGGTACCTGCGTAACGGCTTCCTGCTCTACACCTTGCTGTTCATCGGCTGGTACAGCCTTGCCCAGCTGTCGGTGGTGAACGTGCTGACCTTCACCAACGCCGTCTTCCACGAGTTCAAGTGGGACACCTTCCTCATCGATCCGATGATGTTCATCCTTTGGAGCTTCGTGGCTATGACCCTGCTGCTCTGGGGACGTGGGGTGTATTGCGGCTGGCTGTGCCCGTTCGGCGCTCTGCAGGAGTTGGTCAACGAGATCGCACTGCGGTTGCGGCTGCCGCAATGGCAGCTGCCATTTGCGCTGAACGAGCGGCTGTGGGCCATCAAGTATCTGATCTTGTTGGTGTTGTTCGCGGTGTCGCTGCAGTCGCTGGCCGAGGCCGAGCGTCTGGCCGAGGTCGAGCCGTTCAAGACGGCGATCACGCTGCGCTTTATACGCGACTGGGGCTACGTGCTCTATGCCGGCGGCATGGTGGTGGTCTCGCTGTTCGTACGCAAGGCCTACTGCCGCTACCTCTGTCCCCTGGGTGCAGCCCTGGCCGTACCCGCGCGGCTGCGCCTGTTCGACTGGCTCAAGCGCCGCCGGGAATGCGGCAAGCCCTGCCAGATCTGCGCGCTGGAGTGCGAGGTGCAGGCGATCCATCCCACCGGAGAGATCAATGCCAACGAATGCCATTACTGCCTGGATTGCCAGGTGACCTATTTCAACGAGCGCAAATGCCCGCCGCTGGTCGACCGGCGCCGGCGGCAGGAGAAGGCCGCGGCCCTGCGCCAGGCACCGAGTGGCGAGACGGCACCCGCTGGACACGCCGCCCGGCGCCGTGCGGATACCGTGGCCGGTTCAGGCGCGTGACGGTGACCGTCTACGCCAGAGTTGACTCAATGGTGAACAGGTAGGAGTTGAGACCATGACTGACGAGCATGAGAAATACGGCATCACTCGGCGCGGATTCCTGGGCACGGTGGCGCTTTCCAGCCTGGCCGGCGTCGGCCTGAGCAGCGGCCTGCTGGCCTCGGCTACGCGAACCGCGGCCGCTGCCGGAGAGGCGGGACACTCTAAGATCGAGGTAGGACCTGGTGAGCTGGACGAGTACTACGGCTTCTGGAGCAGCGGCCAGTCCGGCGAGGTACGGGTGGTGGGCATCCCCTCGATGCGCGAGATTACCCGCATCGCGGTGTTCAACCGCGATTCCGCTACCGGCTGGGGGCTGACCAACGAGAGCAAGCGCGTGCTGGGGGATTCCGCCCGCTTCGGCAACGGCGATCTGCATCATGCCCATATGAGCTACACCGACGGCCGCTACGACGGGCGCTACCTGTTCGTCAACGACAAGGCCAACAGCCGCGTCGGCCGCGTCCGTCTGGATGTGTTCAAGACCGACAAGGTCACCACCGTTCCCAACGTCTCCGCCATCCACGGCCTGCGGCTGCAGAAGGTGCCCAAGACTCACTACGTCTTCGCCAACGGCGAGATGATCATCCCTCTGCCCAACAATGGCCAGGATCTGGACAAGCCGGAGAACTACTGGAGCCTGTTCTCCGCCCTGGACGCCGAGACCATGGAGGTGGCCTGGCAGGTGATCGTGGATGGCAATCTGGATAACCTGGACACCGACTACAGCGGCAAGTATGCCTTCTCCAGCTGTTACAACGCCGAGCGCGGTGTGCGGCTGGCCGAGATGATGCGCAACGAGCGCGACTGGGTGGTGGTATTCCACATCCCGCGCATCGAGGCCGCCATCAAGGCCGGCAAGTTCACCACCATCGGCGACTCCAAGGTGCCGGTCCTGGACGGGCGCGCCAGCGCCAAATCCGATTTCATCCTCTATATCCCGGCCCCCAAGAACCCCCACGGCTGCAACACTACCCCCGACGGTAAGTACTTCGTTGCCAACGGCAAGCTCTCTCCCACCGTCACCGTGGTGGAACTAGCCAAGGTCGATGAGTGGTTCGACGGCAAGCTCAAGGACCCGCGCGACACTGTCGTGGCCGAGCCAGAGCTGGGCCTGGGGCCGCTGCATACCACCTACGACGGCCGCGGCAACGCCTATACCACGCTGTTCCTGGACAGCCAGGTGGTGAAGTGGAATATCGAGGATGCGATCCGCGCCTACAAGGGCGAGAAGGTCAACTACATTCGCCAGAAGCTGGACGTGCATTACCAGCCCGGTCATCTCAAGGCGAGCATGGCCGAATCCCGGGAAGCCGATGGCAAGTGGCTGGTGGTCCTCTCCAAGTTCTCCAAGGACCGCTTCCTGCCGTCGGGCATCCTGCATCCGGAGAACGACCAGCTCGTCGACATCTCCGGCGATGAGATGAAGCTCATGCACGACGGCCCGAACTTCTCCGAGCCACACGACTGCATCATCATCCGCCGCGATATCGTCAAGCCTAGCCGCATTTGGAAGCGCGACGACCCGTTCTTCGCCGAGACTATCGCCATGGCCAAGAAGGACGGCGTCAACGTGGAGAGCGACAACAAGGTGATCCGCGACGGCAACAAGGTACGGGTGTACATGACCGCCATAGCGCCCACCTTCGGCATGACAGAGTTCCGGGTCAAGCAGGGCGATGAGGTGACGCTCGTCGTCACCAACCTCGACACCGTCGAGGACCTGGCCCACGGCTTCTGCCTCACCAATCACGGGGTAAACATGGAGGTCGGTCCGCAGCAGACGGCCAGCGTGACCTTCGTCGCCGACAAGCCGGGGGTGCACTGGTACTACTGTTCCTGGTTCTGCCACGCCCTGCACATGGAGATGAACGGACGGATGCTGGTGGAACCGGCCTGATCTGGTGCAGTATCGAGCGTATAGGGTGAGGGGCAGGGAAGCTCCATTCACCCTTCAGGAGTAACGCTCGATGCCTGACCGTGCCGACGTGAGACGACCGCGCTTCCCTCGCTTCTGGAAACCCCGGCTAGCCGCCCTGATCGCCCTGCTGGTGCCGCTCTGCGGCGGGCATGCCGCCGGCGCGGCACAACTGCGCATCGGCCCCGGCGACGGCCCCCTGCAGGCGGCGGTGGAACGGGCTGCGCCGGGGGATACGCTGCTGCTGCAGGCAGGCGTCTATCCCGGTAACCTGCTGGTGGACAAGCCCCTGGTCATCCAGGGTGAGCCCGGCGCGGTGCTGGATGCAGCAGGGCAGGGCGATGTGGTGCGGGTGCGTGCCCCTGATGTCACCCTGCGCGGCCTCATCCTGCGCCGCTCGGGGTTCGATCTCACCGCGATGAATGCCGCCGTGTTCGTGGAGAAGAGCGCGAGCGGCGTGCGCATCGAGCACAACCGCATCGAACTCGCCGCCTTCGGCATCTGGCTGGATGCCTGCAGCGACGCCCAAGTGCTCGGCAACCGCATCAGCAGCGACCCGCAGGTCCGCTCCCAGGACCGCGGCAACGGCATCCACTTGTTCGCTGTAAGCGGTGCCCGGGTGGAGGACAACGAGGTCTGGGACAGCCGCGACGGTATCTACATCGATACCAGCAATCGCAACGTGCTGCGCCGCAATTATCTGCACGATCTGCGCTACGGCATCCACTACATGTACTCATACCACAACGAAGTGGTAGGCAATCGTACCGAGCGCACCCGCACCGGATACGCGCTCATGCAATCCAAGTTCCTGACCGTGCTCGGCAATGTCTCGGAGCGTGACGAGAATTACGGCCTGCTGCTGAACTTCATCACCAACTCGGTCATCGCCGGCAATCGCGTCCGCGATATCCAGCGCGGCAGAGTGCCGGGCGGGGACGAGGGCCATGGCGTGGCCGGTGCCGAGGGCAAGGCCCTGTTCGTCTACAACGCTCTCTACAACGAGATCCGCGACAATCTCTTCGCCGGCGCCGAGATCGGCATCCATCTGACCGCCGGCTCCGAGGACAACCGCATCTACGGCAACCGCTTCGAGGCCAACCGTACCCAGGTGAAATATGTCGCCAACCGGCCGCAAGAATGGTCGCACAATGGCCGCGGCAATTACTGGAGCGATTACCTGGGATTCGATCTGGACGGCGACGGCATCGGCGATATCCCCTACGAGCCCAATGACGGCGTGGACCAACTCCTATGGAAATATCCGGTGGCCAAGGTGCTGATGCACAGTCCGGCGGTCGAGATCCTGCGCTGGGTACAGCGTGAGTTCCCGGTGCTCAAGCCGCCCGGCGTGCGCGACAGCGCCCCGCTGATGCAGCCGCCACCACTGCCGGCGGTCGAGGATGGAGGGTGAGCCGGTCATGAGTGTTGTCGAACTCGAGCAGGTGAGCAAGGTCTTCGAGCGCCTGGAAGCATTGGCTGGGTTGAGCCTGCGCGTGAGCGAGGGCGAGGTGGTCGGTCTGCTCGGCCACAACGGCGCCGGCAAGAGCACGACCATGAAGCTCATCCTGGGCCTGATACGGGCCACGGGCGGCGAGGTGCGAGTGTTCGGGCAGCCACCCCATGGTGCGCAAGCGCATCATCTGCGCTTGCGCATCGGTTATCTACCGGAGAACGTCATGTTCTACGAGCAGCTCACCGGCCGCGAGGTGTTGCGCTATTTCGGTCGACTGAAACGGGTCGCCGCGGGGCAGGTCGACGAGTTGCTGGAGCGGGTGGGGTTGCAAGGAGCTGCCGATCGCCGCGTCAAGACCTACTCCAAGGGTATGCGCCAGCGGTTGGGATTGGCCCAAGCCCTGCTCGGGTGGCCCCGGCTGCTGATCCTGGACGAGCCAACGGTGGGCCTCGATCCGCTGGCCATCCGCGATTTCTACACGATCATCGACGAGCTGCAGGCGCAAGGGGTGACGGTGATCCTGTCCTCGCATACCCTTTCCGGGATCGAGCGTCACATCGATCGGGCGGTCATCCTCGGCGGGGGGCGGCTGCTGGCCGACGGCACCCTGGAGGAGCTGCGGGCCCGGGCCGGACTGCCTTACCGGCTGCGAGCCTACGGCCGCTTTGCCTCTGACGACTGGCCGGAGCATCTGCCGGTGCCCGCGCTGGTGACCCAGCGCGCCGCGGACGGCTGTCTGGAGTTCAGCGTCGCGGGCCAGGACAAGCTGGCCGCGCTGCGTGGCCTGCTCGACCATCCCGCCATCCAGGACATCGAACTCGAACCGCCCTCTCTGGAGGCGCTGTATGCCTATTTCAGCGCCGCGGCCGAATCCGGGAGCCTGCCGCCATGTACATGATCCTCACCGTCGCCGCCAAGGAGTTCCGCGATGGCCTGCGCAACCGCTGGGTAATGGCGATCACCCTGGTGTTCGCCGTGCTCGCCGTCGGGCTCGGCTATTTCGGCGCGGCGGCTTCGGGCCGGCTGGGATTCACAGGGCTGGCCACGACCATCGCCAGCCTCTCCAGCCTGGCGGTGTTCCTCATTCCGCTGATCGCGCTGCTGCTCGCTTACGACAGCGTGGTGGGCGAGGACGAGCAGGGCACCCTGTTGCTCCTGCTAAGTTATCCGCTGAGCCGGCTGCAGCTGCTGACCGGGAAGTTCCTCGGTCACGGCGCCATCCTGGCGGTATCGACCGCGCTGGGTTTCGGCGTGGCCGGACTGGTGATCACCCTGTTCTCGGAGCAGGTGCAGGGCGGCGAGTTGTGGCGGGCTCTGGGCTTCTTCATCCTCACCGCGATCCTGCTGGGCTGGGCCTTCGTGGCGCTGGCCTACGTGATCAGCGTGCTGGCGACGGAGAAATCGCGGGCGGCGGGCCTGGCGTTGATCGTCTGGTTCGTGCTGGTGCTGCTGTACGACCTGCTCCTGCTCGGACTGCTGGTGGCCACCAGCGGCGGGCAGGAGACGGTATCGACGCTGCCGTACCTGCTGCTGTCCAATCCTACTGATGTGTTCCGTATCGCCAATCTGATTGGGTTCGAAGCGGCCCAGGCCTATTCCGGGCTCACCGCCATCGCCGCGCAGAACCTGTTGCACCCGGCGCTGCTGCTGTTCGCCCTGCTGGGCTGGGTGATGCTGCCCTTCGCCCTGGCGGCGTGGCTGTTTCAACGCCGGCGAACCTGATCCGGGCGGTCCTGGCGGGGATCCCGACGTCGCAGGAGCTTCCTCATGATGACCCGTAGGTATTTTCTGTTCGGCTGCGGCGGCTTCGCCCTGCTCGGCCTTACTGGCTGCGAGCGGCCGGAGACGGCCGGGGCGGCACTGCAGCCTGTGCCTATCGAAGCCGATGATGCCTGTGCGCTGTGCGGTATGCCGATCAGCGAATTCCCCGGCCCCAAGGGCGAACTGATCCTGCAGGGGGCCTCCCAGGTCCTGAAGTTTTGTTCGACCCGCGATCTGTTCGCCTACATGCTGCAACCCGACATCGCCCCCTCGATCCGGGCGATTTACGTGCACGATATGGCGGCGACCGCCTGGGACAAGCCGGCCACCGAAGCGTTCGTCGACGCCCGTCAGGCCTGGTACGTGGCCGGACATCCGCTGCCCGGGGCGATGGGACCGACCCTGGCCTCGTTCAAGGAGCGGCCGGCCGCCGAGGCCTTTAGCCAGCGCCACCGAGGCCGTTTGCTGAGTTTCCAGCAGGTGGACCTGGCATTGTTGCAGAACCTGGGCGAGGGTATGCCGGCCATGGCTCCGGCGCCGATGCCCGGTCACGCTGGGCACTGAGGAGCGCCGCGTCGGACCGCGGGCAGGCGGTCGTTACCTACCAGGGAATCGCCTTGCCGTCCAGGAAGAAGCCCCCGCTCGGTCCGTCGTCGGGCAGGGTAGCGGCCCAGACGATACCGTCTACCGCCTCGTCCACCGTGCGCTCGGCCTGGGGGCCGCCCATCTCGGTCTGTACCCAGCCCGGGTCGACCGAATTGACCAGAATGTTATGGCCCGCGGTCTCGGCGGCGAGGATGCGGGTCAGCGCGTTGAGAGCGGTCTTGGAGATGCGATAGGCCGGGTAGCGCCCACCCATCTCGACGAGCTGGCCCATGCCGCTGGAGAGGTTGACGATGCGCCCGTAGTGCTGTTGCTTCATCAGCGGGATCAGTTCCTGGGCCAGCAGTAGCGGCCCGTAGAGATTGGTCTCCAGGGTAGCGCGCAACGTATCCAAGCTGGTGTTGAAGACGCTGGCGCCTACCGCGTAGTCGGGGCTGTGGTTGTCCAGGATGACGCCGGCGTTGTTGACCAGGATGTCCACCCGGCCGCAGCGATTGCGTACGAACTCGCCCAGGGAGGCAACGCTGGCCTCGGAGGTTACATCCAGCGGCTGGAATAGCACGTCCAGACCGGCGTCGCACAGCCGTTCGGCGGCCGCCTCGCCTTTCTGCGGATGGCGGGCGGTGAGTACTACGCGAATCCCCAAGGCGCCGAGACGCTGGGCGGTAGCCAGTCCGAGACCGCGGTTGGCGCCGGTGACGACGGCCACCGGTTTATGGTCATGCCTGCCTGCCATGCAAGTTCTCCTGGAGAGAATCGGATACGCTGTGCCTTGCCAGTCTACAACAAACACAAACCCCGCCTGGGCGGGGTTCGCAAAGAAAATGGACAAGGCGCGGCTGATACCCGCCCGCAGCGGCTTCAGGTGTTGATCTTGTGCAGGGCACGGCCGTGCACCGCCAGAGCGGCCTCGTGCACCGCCTCGGCCAAGGTGGGGTGGCCGTGGATGGTGCGCGCCAGATCCTCGCTGCTGGCCTTGTACTCCATGGCCAGTACCGCCTCCTGGATCAGCTCCGAGGCCATCGGGCCGACGATGTGGCAGCCGAGGATGGTGTCGGTCTCGGCATGGGCCAGAATCTTGACCATGCCGGCGGCGGCATCCATCGCCTTGGCCCGGCCAATGGCGGCGAAGGGGAAGGTCCCGGCCTTGTAAGGCACACCCTCGGCCTTCAGCGCCTGCTCGGTCTTGCCCACCCAGGCGATTTCCGGATCGGTGTAGATCACCCAGGGGATGACGTCGTAGTTGACGTGACCGGACTGGCCGGCGATCAGCTCGGCGACCATCACCCCTTCCTCGGAGCCCTTGTGGGCCAGCATGGGACCGCGCACCGCGTCACCGATGGCATAGACACCGGGCAGATTGGTGCGGCAGTGGTCGTCGACATGGATGTAGCCGCGCTCATTGAGCATGAGATCGGCTTCAGGGGCGGCGATGTTCTCGGTATTGGGGCGGCGGCCGACGCAGACCAGCAGCTTGTCGACGGTGAGTTGATGCTCGCCGCTCCTGTCCTGGTAGTGGACGGTGACCTGCCGATTGGCCTTCGTGCTGCCGGTGACGCGGGCGCCGAGACGGATGTCCAGGCCCTGCTTCTTGAACTGGCGCAAAGCGTCCTTGCTGATCTGCTGGTCGACGGCAACGAGGAAGTCCTCCAGCGCCTCCAGTACCACCACTTCGGCGCCAAGGCGCTGCCATACGCTGCCCATCTCCAGGCCGATCACGCCAGCGCCGATCACGCCCAGCTTCTGGGGTACCGCGGTCAGCGACAAAGCGCCCGTGGAGTCGATGATCAGCTCGCCATCGAGCGGGGCGGCAGGGATGTCGATGGGCAGGGAGCCGGGGGCGAGGATGACATGGTCGGCGTCCAACACCTCCACCTTGCCGTCGTGAGCAGTGATCTCCACCTGGCGGTCGGCGAGCAGCCTGCCGCTGCCCTGCAGCCAGTCGATCTTGTTGGCCTTGAACAGCTGGGCGATGCCGCCGGTGAGCTGCAGGACGATGTCGTCCTTGCGCTTCATCATCTGCTGCAGGTCCAGCTCCACCCCGCTTACCTTGACGCCGTGGTGGGCCAAACCCTCGTGGGCGTAGTGGTAGTGTTCGGAGGACTCCAGCAGGATCTTGGAGGGAATGCAGCCCACGTTCAGGCAGGTGCCGCCCAGAGCCGGCCGCCCCTGCTGGTTGATCCACTTCTCCACGCAGGCGGTGGACAGGCCGAGCTGGGCGCAGCGGATCGCCGCCACGTAGCCGGCAGGACCGCCACCGATTACGACCACGTCGTAGGTCTTAGCCATCGTTCTTCCTCTTGCTTCCTGGATGGCCCTCCCCCACGCCGTGGGGGAGGGTAGGGGTAAAGACGCTCAGACGTTCAGCAGGATACGCGCCGGGTCCTCGATGCACTCCTTGACCGTGATCAGGAAGCCCACCGCCTCCCGGCCGTCGATGATACGGTGGTCGTAGGAGTGGGCCACGTACATCATGGGCCGGATCACCACCTGGCCGTTCTCCGCCACCGGCCGGTCCTGAGTCTTGTGCATGCCGAGGATGCCGCTCTGCGGCGGGTTGAGGATGGGGGTGGAGAGCAGCGAGCCGAACAC
>DATLYF010000111.1:0-22971 GCA_035575095.1 Candidatus Competibacteraceae bacterium | reverse complement strand
CCGCCGTTTCGCTTGGGTGGACGAGCAATCCTGTGGGTGGAGGAACAGCGATGCGCGAATCCAGTGCCATGGCGGCGCCGCTCGAAGGCATGCCGGTCTGGCGCAGCGGCAGGCTCAATCCCTGGCTGGTGGGGGCGCTGGCGGTGGCGGCGATCGTGGCCCTGCCGGTGGCGGCGGTGCTCTACCTGGCTCTGTTCCCGCGCGAGAACATCTGGGGGCATCTCGCCACCACCGTACTGCCCGATTACGTCGCCACCACCTTGTGGCTGCTCGCCGGTGTGGGGGTGGGCACTCTGCTCATCGGCGTCACCGGCGCCTGGCTGGTGACCATGTGCCGCTTCCCCGGCCGGCGCCTCTTCGAGTGGGCACTGCTGCTGCCGCTGGCGGTGCCGGCCTACGTCATCGCTTATGTCTACACCGATCTGCTGGACTACGCCGGGCCGGTGCAGAGCCTGCTGCGGGAGTGGTTCAGCTGGAGCAGCGCCGCCGACTACTGGTTCCCCCCGATCCGTAGCCTGGGCGGGGCCATGGCCATGATGGCCCTGGTCATGTACCCCTACGTCTACCTGATGGCGCGCGCTGCCTTCCTGGAGCAGTCGCCCAGCCTGCTGGATGCCTGCCGCACCCTGGGGCATGGTCCCTGGTCCGGTTTTTTTCGTGTCTCCCTGCCCATCGCCCGTCCGGCCATCGCCGTCGGGTTGGCGCTGGTGCTGATGGAAACCCTCAACGACTTCGGTACGGTCAACTTCTTCGCCGTGCGCACGCTCACTGCCGGCCTCTACGACGTCTGGCTAGGCATGAGCAATCTCGGCGGGGCGGCGCAGATCGCCTGCGTGATGCTGCTGTTCGTGGTGCTGCTGCTCACCCTGGAACGCCTCAGCCGCCGCCGTCAGCGGCACTTCCAGGGCGAACGGCGCTTCCAGAGCCTGCCCACTTACCGGCTGCGGGGCTGGCGCGCGGTGCTGGCTTGGCTGGCCTGCGCCCTGCCGGTGCTGCTGGGCTTCGTGGTGCCGGCCGTGGTGCTGGGCGGGTACGCGATGGAGCGCTTCGATGAGTCCTGGACCGCGGAATTCCGCCGCTACGCCGCCAGCAGCCTGCTGCTCTCGGCCGGGGCCGCTACCCTGGCGGTAGCGGTGGGCCTGTTCCTCGCTTACAGCCGGCGCCTGCACGGCGAGCAGCGTGGCCTGCAGCTGGCGGTACGGGCGGCTTCCCTGGGTTACGCTCTGCCCGGCGTGGTGCTGGCGGTGGGCATCGTCGTGCCCTTCGCTGCCTTCGACAACGCCCTGGACGCCTGGCTGCGCCGCAGCTTCGGCGTCTCCACCGGCCTGCTGCTGTCGGGCACCGTGTTCGCCGTGCTGTTCGCCTATGTAGTGCGCTTCCTGGCGGTGTCCCTGGGGGCCATCGAATCCAGCCTGGCCAAGGTCACGCCGAGCATGGACATGGCTGCCCGCTCCCTCGGCCATGGCCCCTGGGCCACCCTGCGGCGGGTACACCTGCCGCTGATCCGTGGCGGGCTGCTCACCGGCGCCATGGTGGTGTTCGTCGACTCCATGAAGGAACTGCCCGCCACCCTGCTGCTGCGGCCCTTTAACTTCGAGACGCTGGCCACCTACGTCTATCAGTACGCCTCCGACGAGCGTCTGGCCGAATGCGCCCTGGCGGCGCTGATGATCGTGGCGGTCGGCCTGGGGCCGGTGATCCTGCTCAGTCGGACCATCGCGCGCTCGCGGGAGCTGGACTGAGGGGCATTACCTCACTGCCCCGGCCAGCGCTCGATGAAACGATTGCCCCGCCCTTGGATACGGGCGATGCGGCGGTTGCGTTCCTGCTCCCACGCGTCCGGCGGATCCTGACGGTTCCAGGCAGTAAATAGCTGGCGATCCTGGTCGGAGAGGCGGAAACCGTAGGTGGCCTCCATGTACAGCATGGTGCGGGCGATGTCGCCCATCACGCTCTCTGGCGGCTCGGCGCGGCGGATGTCGGCCTCGACCTCGATGTTGCAGCGGCCGAACTCGCGCTTCTCGCCGGGCACCATGCCCCAGTTGTAGTCCTTGCGCTGGGCATTGACTTCGCCCACCACCGGATAGAGGTTCATCAGGTCGTTGTGGGCGGCGCGGAACAGCGGATCCACCTCCTCGCAGCACTGGCGGCCGGAGAGGGTCTTGCCGTTGGGCTTGCGGCACTCGGCAAAGGCTTCCGGCTCGCGCCAGCACTGGCGAAAATTGCCGAACTGGGCCGCCGGGAAGATGTGCTCGGCCTCCACTCGTCGGGCGCGGGAGATGTTCTTCAGCGCACCCAGGCCGCAACCGTCGAGATCGACGTTGAGATTTTCGTCATAGTCGCAGCCGCAGTAGAAGGTTTTGCGGTGGTCGGCGTAGACCTCCTGGTACAGCAGGCTCTTGGCCCCGCTGAAGCTCCTGGCGGTGCTGGGCAGGTCGCCGGGGTTGACCGCCACGGTGCTGCCGCCGCGCCCGTCGCGGGGCAGGTACTGGCGTAGCTCGGCAGGGAGCAGGGCTTGCAGCTGCGGCGGCAGGTGGAATCCCAGGTAGCCCAGGCTGCCCAGCACCAGGGCGACGAGCAGCGCCAGCCCTTTGGAACGGAATGAGCGGGATGCCGCGCGGCGGCGGCTGGACGGTTTGCGGCGATTGGCCATGCGTGAGACTGCGCGATCCTGCTCGGGGCAACGCCTGATCAAAGTCCGCGAAAGCGCATCGACAGGTCGATGGCTTTGACGTCCTTGGTCAGCGCGCCCACCGAGATATAGTCCACTCCGGTTTCGGCGATGCTGCGGACGGTGTCGAGATTGACGTTGCCCGACGCTTCCAGCTTGACCCGGCCGGCCACCTGCTGCACCGCTGCGCGCAGGGCGGCCAGGTCGAAGTTGTCCAGCATGATGATGTCGGGGGCGCAGGCCAGGGCTTCGTCCAGCTCGGTCAGGGTCTCCACCTCCACCTCCAGCTTGACGTCCGGGTGCAGGCGGCGTGCGGCCTGGATGGCGGCGCTGATGGAGCCGGCCGCCATGATGTGGTTCTCCTTGATGAGAATGGCGTCGTACAGGCCCATGCGGTGGTTGCTGCAGCCGCCCGACCGCACTGCGTATTTCTGTGCCAGGCGCAGGCCAGGGACGGTCTTGCGGGTGTCCAGCACGATGCAGCCGGTGCCGGCCACGGCGTCGGCGTAGCGTCGTGCCAGGGTGGCGGTGCCGGACAGGGTCTGCAGGAAGTTGAGTGCGGTGCGCTCGCCGCTGAGCAGCACCCGCGCCGGGCCATGCACGGTACACAACAACTGGCCGGGCTGCACGCGCTCGCCGTCGCGCACCTGCCAGTGCACCGCGACACGGGCATCGAGCTGGCGATAGACCTCGTCGAACCAGGCGCTGCCGCAGAGCACGGCGGGCTCACGGCTGATCACCGTGGCCTCGGCCTGGGCGCTTTCCGGGATCAGGGCGGCGGTGAGATCACCGCTGCCGATGTCCTCGGCCAGGGCCTGGCGCACCATCGGGGCAGGGTCGGGGCAGTGCAGGGTGTCGGTCATGGCGGTCATCGTCACAGCGCCAGCAGTTCCGGTGGCGCGTCCGGGTCGAGGATGAGCAGGTGGCTGGGCGGCACCGGCAGCCAGAATTCGGTGTCGGTGATGCGTTCCGAGGCGATCAGCTGGCCCTCGGGGAACGACTCGTCGTCGATGGTGTAGTACAGATTCGGACTGTCGGTGTTGCAGGCGTGACGCGCGGCGTAGAGGCGCTCGCCGTCGCTGACCACGACATTGAGCAATGCCTTGCGCCCCTCCAACCAGCCGCCCAGCAGCCCGAACAGCTCGGCCAGGGCGTCCTCGATGGCCAGTTCCGCATCATCGGCCAGCAGGTGACGCAGCAGGGCGAAGATGTGCTCGGAAGCGCTGTTGCCGTGAATCTCCTCCTCGATGGCCGGATCGAGAAAGTCGCGCACGGTGCGGCGCAGGCTGCGGAAATCGTCGAGGAAGCCCTGGTGCAGGAACAGCAGCTCGCCGTCCTGGAACGGCTGGTTGTTCATGAAGCCGTTGCCGTGGGGCGGGGTGGCACTGTGCACCTGGGCTAGCCACAGGTCGCTGTATAGGGTGCGGGCCAGGTGCGGCAAGTTGACGTCGGCCCAGGGCGGCAGAGGGTTGAGGTACACCGCCGGGGCGCCGTCCTCACCGTACCAGCCGAAGCCGAAGCCGGAGGCAGCCTGGACCAGCAGACTATGGGGCGGGGTCAGCAGCAACTGGTCGAGACGTAGCTCGGGACCGATATAGGCGGCGAGTCTGCACATGGAGTGGCGCTCCTCGGGATGGAGCCGGGCGCGGCGCCGGCGGACGTGCGCCTAGTGTGGCCTGTCCGCGCGGTGCGGACAAGCGGCTGGGAAACGGTAAGATTTGACAATCATTCTCATTAATATTTAAAATCCCCAGTAAATCGCCATAGGGGGTTTCTTTCATGTACGTGTGCGTGTGCAAGGCCGTCACCGACCGCCAGATCCGCGAGGCCGTCCGCGACGGTGCCGATTCCATGCGCGCCCTGCGGCGGGAGCTCGGTGTGTGCAGCGGCTGCGGCAAATGCGCTCCCTATGTGCGCGAATTGCTCGATGAAACCCTGGCCGAAGCCGCTCTCACCAACCCCGGCTACGCCCTGTCGACGCTGGCCGTCGCCTGATCCCCCAGCGCCGACCAAGCCTGCTCGATTTTTCTAAAGCCGCCCCTTCAGGCGGCTTCGTCGTTTCGCCGCCCGCCTAATTCAGCTTGCCCGTATCCGCACGATGAAGGCGATATCCTCGGGGCGGATCTTGCCCGGAATCAGCGTCCTGTCCTTGAGCTCGATGGCGCCCAGCGGCAGGTCGTGCAGTGCGCCGGTAGCGGGATCGAACAGATGGTGATGGGGCTCGGTGTTGGTATCGTACAGGGTACGCTGCGGGTCCACGTGCACCTCCTGCAGCAGGCCGTGGGCGACGAACAGCCTGAGGCTGTTGTAGATGGTCGCTCGGCAGATCTCGGGGCTGTCCCAGTTCACCGCCTGCTGCAGCTCCTGGGCGGAGAAGTGCTGGGGCAGAGCGGCGATGGCGGCGGCGATGCGTACCCGCTGGCTGGTGGGCAGTAGGCCGGCGTGCTTGAGTCTGTCGGCGATGTGATGCAGCTCGGTGGCGTTGTGCAGCATGACAGATGGACCTTGGTTTTCACAAATAATAATTGTTCTCATTATTGCGTCAACCCAGGTTCTCGCCAGCGATATTGTCTTTCTAAAAAATTAATTTATAAAACAACATGTTAGAAATTATCTTGGAAGGGATCTAGAATTCTAAGGCAAACGAACAATGCCCTTCTGCTTCTTGCCAAGGAGCCTACCACCATGAAAGGCGACGCCAAGGTCATCGAGTACCTGAACAAAGTCCTGAAGAACGAACTGACCGCTATCAATCAGTATTTTCTGCACGCCCGCATGCTGGACAACTGGGGTTTGAAGAAGCTCAACGACCACGAGTACCACGAGTCCATCGATGAGATGAAGCATGCCGACAAGCTCATCGAACGCATCCTGTTCCTGGAGGGGCTGCCCAACCTGCAGGACCTGGGCAAGCTGCTCATCGGCGAGAACGTGCCGGAGATCTTCAAGTGCGACCTCAAGATGGAGATGGAAAACCATACGCTGCTCAAGGAAGCTATCGCCTACTGCGAGTCGGTACAGGATTACGTCAGCCGCGAGCTGTTCGAGGACATCATGGAAGGCGAGGAGGAGCACATCAATTGGCTGGAGACTCAGCTCGACCTGATCGGCCGCGTCGGCCTGGAGAACTACCAGCAGTCGCAGATGAGCTGATCGGTCAGGCGGGAACCGCCGCGGCGTGCTATAGGTCTTTCGGGAAGAGCGCGCAGGTCCGCCGAGCGCTCGATCCGATCCACCCATCGAGCGGAGGAGTGGCAGCAATGACGAGCACCGAGATGCACATGGCGCACCTCACCGACACCCAGTTGCAGCGGGTCCGTACCCTGGAGAGCAAGCTGGGTACCTACGTGGTGGCGGTGGACCGTCCTCCCGAGTACGCCGACCTCACCCCGGAGCAACTGGCTGAGTTGCAAGCCGCCGAGCGCGAGCTGGGCACGGTGCTGCTGGCCTACAGGAAGAATTGATTGACGCAGAGGCGGGCAAAGCCGCGCTCAGAACGGCTTGAGTACCGCCAGCAGTACAATCGCCACCAGGAACAGCACCGGCACCTCGTTGAACCAGCGGTACCAGACGTGGCTGCGGCGGTTGCGGTCTTCGCGGAACTCCCGCAGCAGCCTGCCGCACCACAGATGGTAGCCTACCAGCAGCGCGAGCAGCGCTAGCTTGGCGTGCAGCCAGCCCATCTGCCCCCAGCGCGCCCAGCCCCCCGCGGCCAGCATCCACAGGCCGAACACCAGAGTCAGCACCCCGCCCGGGGTGGTGATGCCGTAATAGAGCTTGCGTTCCATTACCTTGAAGCGCTCGCTGCTCGCGGCATCCGCGCTCATGGCGTGGTAGACGAACAGCCGCGGCAGATAGAACAGGCCGGCGAACCAGGTGACCATGAAGATCAGATGCAGGGCCTTCAGCAGCAGATAGCTCATGGACGTCCTTCAGGCAGGGGGCAGTAGTTGCAGCAGCTCGCGGCGCAAGCGGGTAAAGTCCGGCTCGCCCAGGATGCGCTGGCGCACGGTGCCGTCCGCTCCCACCAGCACGGTGGTGGGGGTGGCCTGGATATTGCCCAGGGCGCGGGCGGCAGCGCCATCCAGATCGAGGACCACCGGATAGGGCAAGGCCAGCCGGCGGCTCAGCTCCACCACCCGGCTGGGCGGGTCGTAGCTCATGGCCACGGCTACCAGCTCCACGCCGCGCGGCGCGAGTTCCTGATAGAGCCGCACCAGCTCGGGGATCTCCTTGACACACACGGCGCAGCTGGTGGCCCAGAATACCAGCAGATAGGGCCGGCCGCGCAGCTCGGTCAGCTCGATGCGGCGGCCGTCGATGCCGGGCAGGCCGAGATCTGGCACGGCGGGGCGCTGGCAGCCGGCCAGGCCCACGATCACCAGGGCGATGACCAGCCAACGCATCATGGCCTCGGCGGCATGTCGCGCGGCCGGCCGGGCGGAGTCTGGTCGGTCGGCGCAGCGCCGACCGGTTCGCTCCGGCCGCCGAGCAGCCGCGCCAGCCAGGCGAAGACGCGCTTGATGCCGCGCCAGATCTTGGGCAGCAGCCAGGCCACCAGGACCAGGAACAGCGCCAGCGCCAGCAGGAACAGCCAGGGGTGGTTGAGGGCGGTCCACAGCCCGGCCACCACCATCACGTCCTCGCCGATGGAGGCGGCCCAGTTGCTGAACGGTTCCGGCGAGGTGTTGATCAGCACCCGGCTGCCGGCCTTGGTGGCATGGCTGGTGGCGGCCAGACTGCCGCCGATGAGCAGCGCCGCCAGCTCGGCGGCGGGGCTCAAGTCGCCCACCGCCTGGGCGGCGAGGATGGCGCCGGCGGGGATGCGGATGAAGGTGTGCAGGGTATCCCAGCCGGTGTCCACCCCAGGCACCTTGTCGGCGAAGAACTCGATCCAATACATGAGGCCGGCGGCGAACAGCACCAGCGGGTCGGACAGGTAGGCCAGCTCCGGCGGCAATTGGATGGCGCCGGAGCCGCCCAGCCAGCCGAGCACGAACACCGTGGCGTAGAGGTTGATGCCGCTGGCCCAGGCAGTGCCCATGGTCAGGGCGATGAGGTGGATGGCGTCCATGGGAGGCCCTCGCGGTTACCGTGGCGCTGAGCATAGCATGCGCCGGTTGCGTGGCACCCCGCCGTCACTCTTGAGATAATGTCCCCCTCTTTGACCAACAGCGGTACTCAGGTTTTTTCATGTCGTCCAACTTCCCCGTGCAGCGCCGTTTCTCGGTCCCGGTCAAGGTGGGCCACGTCACCGTGGGCGGCGGCGCCCCCATCGTGGTGCAGTCCATGACCAATACCGACACCGCCGACGTCGAGGCCACCGCCCGCCAAGTGGCGGAGCTGGCGCGGGCCGGTTCGGAACTGGTGCGTATCACCGTCAACAGCGAGGAGGCCGCCGCCGCCGTGCCGCGCATCCGCGAGCGGCTCGAGCGCTGGGGCGAGAGCGTGCCGCTGATCGGCGACTTTCACTTCAACGGCCACCGCCTGCTGGCCAGGCATCCCGAGTGCGCCGAGGCCCTGGCCAAGCTGCGCATCAACCCTGGCAACGTTGGCCGCGGCGCGAAGAAGGACAGCCAGTTCGCCGCCATCGTCGAGACCGCTTGTCGCTATGGCAAGCCGGTGCGCATCGGCGTCAACTGGGGCAGCCTGGACCAGGAACTGGCGGTGCGCATGATGGACGAGAACGCGCGCAGCCCCAACCCGCGCCCGGCCGAGGAAGTGACCCGCGCCGCTATGGTGGTCTCGGCCCTGGAGAGCGCACGCCGCGCCGAGGAGATCGGCCTGCCCCATGACCACATCATCATCTCGGTCAAGGTCAGCGGCGTGCAGGATCTCATTGCCGTCTACCGCGATCTGGCCGGGCGCTGCGATTACCCGCTGCACCTCGGCCTGACCGAGGCCGGCATGGGGGTCAAGGGCATCGTCGCCTCCACCGCCGGCCTGGCGGTGCTGTTGCAGGAGGGCATCGGCGATACCATCCGCATCTCGCTCACCCCCGAGCCTGGCGCCAGCCGCACCCAGGAGGTCATCGTCGCTCAGGAGATCCTGCAGTCCATGGGCCTGCGCGCCTTCACTCCGCGGGTCATCGCTTGCCCCGGCTGCGGCCGCACCTCCAGCGACTACTTCCAGCGCCTGGCGCAGCAGATCCAGGGCTATCTGCGCGAGCAGATGCCGCTGTGGCGGCGCGAGTATCCCGGCGTCGAGGCCATGACCGTGGCGGTGATGGGCTGCGTGGTCAACGGCCCCGGCGAGAGCCGTATGGCCAACGTCGGCATCAGCCTGCCCGGCACCGGCGAGATCCCGGTGGCGCCGGTGTACGTGGACGGCGAGAAGACCGTCACCCTCAAGGGCGAGCGCATCGCCGAAGAGTTCCAGCAGATCGTCGAGGACTATGTGGTGCGCACCTATGGCCGCCGCTCCGCGACGGCGTAGTAGGCGCGCAGCAATCCCATCACGGTAAACCGGGCAGCCGCTGCGGCGATGGCATCGCCGACGCGATTGTCCAGCCAGCGCGCCAGCCGGCGGTCGTAGAAGCCGAGGCAGGGATAGCGGCCCGCTCCCAGCCAGGGGCGGGCCAGCACGTCGAGGAAATAGAACGGCTGCCAGGCGTTCTCGCGCACCAGGCGCCCGACCCGGCGCCAGATCGCCCGCCGCTCGGCGGGCGGGCGCTCCTGCAGCACTTGCGCGACCAGCCGGAAAAAGGGCGTCAGCCGCAGCCGTCCGTCGGCTTCGTGCTGCGCCCGGTACACCGCCGGGGCGCGACGGAAAAACTCGTCCAGCCCGGCTGCGTACAGCCCCATGATGATGGCCATGAGCTGGTAGCGGCGGTGCAGCCCTTCGGTCTCGAAGCGCCGCGCCGAAGTCACCAGATGGCCGGGCAAGGTGATCCAGCGGCCGGCCTCGCGGATGCGCGCGGCGATGCGCTGGTCCTCCAGGAACGGCAGGGACGCGTCGAAGCCGCCCAGCTCGGCGAAGAAGGCCCGCGCCAGCAACAGCCCTTGATCGCCGTTGATGGTCCAGGGACGGTTGAAGGCCGTCTTCTCCTCCAGGTAGCGCCAGGCCAGGCTGTGGCCGGACCGACTGCGGGCGAAGCGCAGCGGAAAATGCCCGGCCACCCGCGGACCGTGCTCGGCCTCTGCGGCGCGTAGCACCGCCAGCGCCCGGGCCAGCAGCTCGGGATCGGGCAGGCGGCTGTCGGCGTGTAGGAACAGCAGCCAGGGTGCCGTGGTCACGGCCGCTCCGGCATTCATCTGCCCCCCGCGCCCGCGAGGCGCGCTCACCAGCCGGGCGCCGCCGGCTATGGCCAGCGTCGCGGTGCCATCGGTGGAGCCGCCGTCGGCGACGACGAGCTCCAGAGCGATGCCGTGCTGGGCGTGCAGATCGGCGAGCAGCGCCGGCAGCGCCACGGCCTCGTTGAGGGTGGGGATGACGACCGCGAGAGCGGAAGCGGACGGGGCGAAAGCGGTGCTCAGAGCAACTGGTCGATGCGCTTGGCCAGCTCGAAATCCTTGGCACTGACGCCGCCGGCATCGTGGGTGACCAGGAAGATCTTGACCCGGTTGTAGACGTTGCTCCACTCGGGATGGTGGTGCAGGCTCTCCGCCAGGATGGCCACCTTGCTCATGAAGCCGAAGGCCTCGACGAAGTCCTTGAACTTGAACTCGGCATAGAGCTTGCCCTGCACGTAGCTCCAGTTCTTCTTAATCTCCTGCAGGCGGATGATGATCTGCTCATCGGAGAGCTTGAGAGGTTTGTTCATAACCGTGCCTCGCTGGCCAAATGGCCACCACTATAGCGGGCTGGTCCGAGGGAGGCCAGCGCCGGGGCCCGCCGCGGCTGGTGATTCAGGGCATGGCGGGAGAGCCGGTGTCATGCGGGGGCTGACGGCGATGCCTTTACGGCGTTACGGCGAGGGACTAGGTTTAAAAATATTCAAATTTTAGGGATGGATGCGGCATGAGCGTCCGCCAGGCTGTCCATCGATTTTCATCCCTGTCGTCGGCCCAACGGGCTCAACACCCCGCGGCCACCGCGGTTGAGCACGTGAATGTAGATCTGCGTGGTGCGCACGTCGCTGTGGCCGAACAGCTCTTGCACCGTGCGGATGTCGTACCCGCATCTCCAGAAGATGCCTCGCAAAGCTATGGCGCAGCGTATGGCTGCTGGCCGGCTTCGCGATGCCGGCGGCACGCACGGCGGCGCGAACAGCACGCTGAACTGCCGATTCGTGCAAATGATGGCGTCGCCGCACGCCGGTTCGGGGATCGATCCCGGCAAACCGGAGCCAACCGGTCATGGCTATCCTGCTCCCAAATGATGCGGACCTGCTCCGTCTCTGGAGCACCCATCTCACGCGAATGGCGCTTGCCGTAAAACAGTATGAATCGCTTGATCCAATGGGCGTAAGCCTGCTCGGTGCGATAACTGTAGTGCTTGATGCGGCACCGTTCACGGATCTGATTCAGAAGGTGGGGTGATTTGCGCGTGTCTATCGCGTCGTTTTCTCCATGGTGTATGGCTTTGTTTCTCCATGCCGATGTATTGAAAATCAATCGGTTGGGAGACGGCATGAAGTTTATGCGACAAATGTGTCGTGTTGCAACACGGCGATTGTGTAGTTGAATTGTAGTTGGGTGCGGCTATGAAAGGACTGTTGTTGCTCGGGACGGTGATCATTGGTGCTGTCATCTACATCCTCAAGGACAGTGCTACCTTGCCGGCGACTATGGCAACTCACTTCGGTAGTGGTGGCATGCCGAACGGCTACATGAGCCGGGACGGCTACATCGCGTTCATGGTGGCCCTCGTCGTGGTTATTCCTGCGCTGGTTGGCCTTGGCGGTCGCTTGGTGCGGTGGCTTCCCGCACATATGGTCAACCTTCCGAACAAGGACTATTGGCTAGCTCCAGAACGTCGTGCTCAAACAACTGCATGGGTTGAATCAAGCACCATTGTTTATGCCGTTTTTCTCGTCCTGTTCTTTTGCTTTATCCATTCGCTCGTGGCTACGGCGAATGGGAGCGTGCCTGTTCGGCTACCTGAGCGCCCGTTTTTTATCGGAACGTTCGTTTTCGTGGCGGCAACCGTTTTCTTGTTGGTGGCGTTCTATATTCGTTTCCGGCGCCGCCCCTGACCACAGATTCCAGCTAACGTCCTTGCCCTCACTGCGCTCTGGCAAGGCGGCAGCTGAATCTGGTCGTTAGATTGCCTTGAAAACGAAACCGTTACGCTATGTCAGGAGTTCCACAGTGATATTGGCTTCGCTTGAACTTTTCGCCTTCCTTGCAGCTGGGGTACTGGCCGTCCTTTGGGTGCGCAACCCTAATGGCAACTATGAACCTTGGGTCGCAATTTTTAGCTTGGTGACTGCTGGAATAGAGCTTTATCGTCGGTTGCATCCAAAGAAAAAGGAAGAGCATCTAATACTAACTGTAATACGTGATGAACTTCGCTGGAACTTGCAACGTTTGGCTAGTCAAATTGCGCATACAATTGATGCCCCGAAAGGATTCGTAATGCCTCGCCGTTCAGGCGAGACAGAAGAGCATTTTGAAGCGCGCGCACGTAATGAGTTTGCTCGCGAGATCGAATGCTTTTTCTCTAAGTATCAACAATTTGCTTTATTCACCCAAACTTTCGATGCCCAACGAACGAATGTTTCTGTATTTGAGGAGATTAAGCGTAGATCTGTGGAAGAAGTCTACAAAGCAATAGATGAAGTTAAGAGCCAAGTTTCTCTCTTTCGTGATTATTTGCATGAACTTCTTTATTCCTCAGGTAGTGATAGTAGTTACCGAACTCGCATGGCTGATTTCTATAAAAAACAGGCTGCTACTGAGCTGAGGCTTTTGTGGTTTTAAAATTCTTGAATACTGGTTATTGCTGGACTCAGATGAAACTGACCTGATAATAGTTCGCGATATTTTAGCAAGGGTTCTAAAAGATGAGCCTGTGCCAGACCGACTTCAGGGCGGGGCTGAAGGTCGGTGCTATGCTCTCCAACAATAGTCGCGTGTATATTGGAAGAAAATAGCGCTTTCCCAAGAAGAGATGAATCGACAAAATTCAATACACTATAAGAGTCGTACAGTTGACGATTCTCCCTCCACAAGTATTACCGATGCGGTTGCTGCAGCAGCTCTCGCTTTTATGGAAGGTAATGCACAAAATTCGGTCGATTTTCTTGAATCGACTCTTCAATTTAAGGATATAAATAAAGATCAAGAGTATTATATAAAAACGTCCTTAACATACTTGAAAGATTTGGATGCATTCGATGGATTATTAGGTGCGCATGTTGTTCATATTGAAACTGATAGCAAGGCTGCCCAAGCAGAGTTGAGGAAAGGCGATGCTATCCTTCGGTATAATGGTGTTGCTGTAACAGAACCAGGAACACTTGCAAACTTAGCAGCTTTAGCGCGAAATGCTCCTACAGTGCCTGTCGAACCGACCGGCTACGCCGACGGCTGATTTGAACCGTTGGAACGACATGAGGTGCAAGCATGCTTGGCACGATTGAGGTGCACGCCGGGGACTTCGTGAAGGGCAACCACGGCCAATTCGTCGGAGGGGAGTTCCTTCTGAAGGTACCGGGGAAGTTCCTTCGTGAGAAGACTCCCGCTGCTGCGGTGGAGGAAATTGAGGTTGCCACCGAGGCGAGCGCCAAGAAGTTCGCCGGCACGGTGGGCTGGGGTGTCGCCGGCGGGCTCCTCTTGGGCCTGGTTGGGCTGCTGGCCGGCTTACTGGCCGGTGGCAGAAAGAAAATGGTCATCTTCGTGTGCAAGTTTCAAGATGGGCGGAAGTTCCTAGGCTCAACAAACTTAAAGACTTGGGCCGCAATTATGGCTGCGCGATTTTAGGCGCGTTACAACAACAGCATGCAACGGACGGCGCTGTGCGGCCCGCCGCTGAACCGGAGCGTTAGAGCGCTAAGGGAAAGGGAGGGCACATATGAAGGTGCTAGCGGGACTTATCGGCGGACTCATTCTCGCCATTCTTGGGGCGCTGCTCGTTACGATCACCTTCGCCGCATCTCCGGAGAAAGGTGGCGTCTGGGGCGCAATGGGATTTTTCGCCTTCTGGATGCTCGGATTCGTGATCGCGCTAATGGCCAAGTCCGCGCCAGAAGCATGGCGGCGGCTTTTGCTCACGTCGGCTGTTCTTTCTTTTCTCCTGCCACTGTCCGGCATCATCTATACGGGTAGCTTTATGGCCGCCTATGTCGATCCGGGCGCACAACACGCCGGTGCGCAGGCCGCCGGAGCGGCAATCGGAGGCGGCCTCATCAGCGGCATTCTCGGATTCATCGGCTTTTTTCTAGGCGTTGTCTTCTTGATCATCGGGCTGCTCGTCGGCCGCGACAGATAAGTTATCCATGTACAAGCACCGCTAAGGAAAGTCTGAACGAATCACTCTGAAGCCGCCACAATGCGGCAACGGCAAACGGAGCGGCACATGCAGCAGTTGACCTTCGGGGATGCGAAGCACCAGGGCAAGCGCAAGCGGACGCGGCGCGAGGTGTTCCTGGCGGAGATGGAGCAGGTGGTGCCGTGGAAGGCGCTGCTGGCCCTGATCGAGCCGCATTACCCGAAGCTGGGCCAGCGCGACCGGCAGCCGTATCCGCTGGAGACGATGCTGCGGATCTGCCTGCTGCAGCAGTGGTATGCGCTGTCCGATCCGGCGATGGAAGAGGCGCTGTACGAGATTGCGCCGCTGCGGCAGTTCGCCTGGTTGTCGCTGCTGGCGGACATTCCGGACGAGACGTTGCTACTATGGGCGCTATCGATACTGATGAGTATATCTCTCGTATTTCACGGTCTGTGGTTGAACTATACAAAAAGAAAGTGGCGAAGTTATATAGCAAAGACACTGTGCTCATTATTGCTTTTGATGAGATCAAACTCTATGGCCTATGTAATTGGAGTCAACTATTTGCCTCGATTAATAAAGAAGACGGCTTGTCAGGAAGCGAGTTTATGGCGATCTATCTCTTCAACAACGCCACGAACGAGCTACACAGAGCCGCCTAGCAACATATTCGACCGGAGCTGCCGAAGCGAGTTTTGCATAGTTACTTCCAGTGCCGTTCGGCAGCCCGGTCAACACGGGCGTTGGGCACCGTGATGACCGAAGGGGGCAACAATGAAGAACCTGTGCACGCCGGTTATGGCGAACGTTCGGCGGTTTACGTGGAGGTGGCGATGAAGCATCGTTGGGTCGAGGTCAATGATCTGATGCAACAGGGCTACGTCTACCAACGGACGGAGCCTCCGGGGCGGAACTTTCACCCGGATTTCCGCCCGGTCCTCACTCCCAAGCAGATGCTGGCCCTCGGCGTGTTCGGCGGTAAGTACATGACCGACTGCGCTGCCGAGTTCCCCGAGGACTGGTTTGCCATCGCCAAGCTCTGCCCGGAGCGGCACGACCCGGAACTGAACTATTTCGGGGTGAACGCGTCCCAGCCGCTCTCCGTTTGGCGTGCCAAGGGCTGGATCTACCCCGAGGATCCACGCGGGTGGTTCCAGTGGTACTGCCGCTACTACCTGGGGCGGCGTTGCCCTGATGACCAGCGTCAGATCAGGCGCTGGCGGGCCATCCAGCGGCACGTCAGGCAGCTGACGAGCAACTGTCGTTGCGGTGATCTCGACTGCCGGCGGAGGCAACGGCAGGCGTTGCTGCACTGGGCCTACGATTCGCGGCAACTTTGATACCCAGCCCCAGTAGAGCAAGGGAGTTGCAAGGACCGTCGAACCAAACGCTGCACCTGACCCGGCGGGCATGCAGGCTTTCCCAAGATCGTAGCTCCCCGCGCCCGCCGGGCAGGTGAGCTTGGTCGTTCAGTGCGTAGAAAATGTGCATTTGTGGGTCGCGGGGGGCCACCGCGCCACGAGGACCAGGTACGATGGGAGAGGCGCCAGTCGGTGCCGCTCTCCGAGGCCGTACGCGGCATCCCCATGCGCTTTCCCGGCGTGACCGGGCAAAGGAAACGACTATGCTGGAACTGGAAATCATCGGTGCGGCGCGGGAAGTGACCGGCTCCTGCAGCCTGCTGCGCGTCGGCGGTGGGCGGGTGCTGGTGGACTGCGGCCTAATCCAGGGCCGGTTGCAGGATGTGGCGCGCAACCGCGAACCCTTTCCTTTCGACTCGCGCACCCTGGATGCGGTGATCCTCACCCACGCCCACCTCGACCACAGCGGCCGGCTGCCGTTGCTGCTGGCGGCGGGCTTCCGCGGCCCGATCTATGCCCATCCGGCGACCGTGGAGCTGTGCGCGCTGCTCTTGGAGGATGCCGCCTATATCCACGAGAAGGATGCGGAATGGGAGAACCGCAAGCGCGAGCGCAAGGGTCTGACACCGGTGCAGCCGCTGTTCACCCGCGACCAGGCCGAGCAGGTGCTGACGCAAATGCGGCCGCTGCCTTTCGATGAGCTGCACAAAGTCCTGCCCGGCCTGCAGGTACGGCTGCGCGACGCCGGCCACATCCTCGGTTCGGCCATCGTCGAGGCCTGGCTGGAGTGGGGCGGGACCAGGCGCAAGCTGGTGTTCAGCGGCGACCTGGGGCGGCCGGGGGCGCCCATCCTGCGCGATCCCACGCCGGTGGAGGAGGCCGATCTGGTGATCCTGGAGAGCACCTACGGCGACCGGCTGCACCGCTCCTGGGCCGCAACCCAGGCGGAGCTGCGCGAGCTGATGACCATCGCCCAGGACCGGCGCGGCAACATTCTCATCCCCGCTTTCGCCGTCGGTCGCACTCAGGAGATCCTCTACGCCTTCCATCGCCACTTCCAGGAGTGGGGGCTGGGCAACTGGCGCATCTTCCTCGACAGCCCGCTGGCGCAGCGCGCCACAGAGGTCTATGCCCGCCACTTGCGGCTCTACGACGCCGAGGCGCGCGCCCTGGCCCGCGGCGGCGGCCTGTTCCGCCTGCCCAACCTGACCGCGACCGAAACGCCCGAGGCCTCCCAGGCCATCAACCGCATCCGTAGCGGTGCCATCATCATCGCCGGCAGCGGCATGTGCGACGGCGGGCGCATCAAGCAGCACCTCAAGCACAACGTCTGGCGCAGAGACTGCCACGTGGTCATCGTCGGCTTCCAGGCCCAAGGCACCCTCGGCCGGCAACTGGTGGACGGCGCCCGCTACATCCGCCTGTGGGGCGAGACGATCAAGGTCAACGCCCAGGTGCATACCATCGGCGGGCTCTCCGCCCACGCCGACCAGGCCGAGCTGCTGGCCTGGTACGACCATTTCCGCGAGCGGCCGCCGCTGGCGCTGGTGCACGGCGAGCTCGCGGCGATGGAGGCCTTGGCGCAGAAGTTGCGCAGCACCTTCGCCACCCGCGTCACCCTGCCCAGCCCAGGCCAGCGCATCGATCTGCACCGGCTGGAGTGAGGGCGGGCGCTGTCAGGGGCCGGGGGCTGTGCGACAATCGGTCGTCTTTCACGGAGGAATCCCGATGAGTCGCACCCGCTCGAGCTTGGCTCTGGGCCTGAGTCTGGCCCTGACCGCGTCGGCCGCCCCGGGCGAGCTGCCACCCCCGGTCGAGGCGCCGCGCCTGACCGCGGTGTTCAGCAGCGCCCCCTATCTGCGCGCCCACCTGCCCGCCGAGGCCGTCGCCTACGCCCGCATCCCCAACCCCTGGAGCTGGCTCGCCGGCCCCAGCGGCAAGCGCACCGACACCATGCTCACCCAGCCCGCCTATGTCGCCACGGTGGAGCGGCTGCGCCAGGCGCTGGCCGCCGACAGCCTGCTGGGGCGCGAGGCCCATCCCGCCGCGGCCCTGGCCCACGCCCTGGATGGACCGCTGGAACTGGCGGTGCTGTCGCCCAACCGGGTGGCCAATCCTCTGTCGAGCGTGCTGCTCACGGTGCGCCTCAGGCTCGATGGCCGTGCCGCCCTGGAGCAGCGCCTGCGCGCCCTGGCCGAGGTCATGCCGGAACTGGAGCTGGGCAAGCCTTTCGACGGCGCGGGCTACGCCGAGCTGAGCTGGGAGGGCAAGCCGCTGTTCGCCCACTACGACGAGGCCAGCCGCCAGTTCACCCTGCTCGGCGGCCTCGCCCCCAGCGCCGCCGAACTGCACAACGCGGTGCAGGCGTTGGCCCGGCCCACGCCAGCCGACCACCCCATGCCGTCCCTGGAGCAGGCCCTGGATCAGAGCGGCCAGGGGCTGGTGCTGTGGTTCAACATGGACGCCTGGCGGCCTATGCTCAGCCTCGGCTTGAGCGGTGAGGAGGCTGCAGCGGTGCGCAAGCTGCTGGAGCAGTTGCGTGGCGCGGTGCTGGGCTGGGGCACCCGCGAAGGACTCGGGCGCCTGGGGCTGGTGCTGGACGTGCGCGGTGATCAGTGGCTGCGCTATCTGCCCCGCGCCAGCCACGACATCACCCTGCAGAGCGCCGGTGCGCCCGGCTTCGTGGTGTCTCTGGCGCTACCCACCCGCGCCGAGCTGGTGCAACTGGAACAGGCGATAGGCGAGGACTTCGGCCCCGAGGCGCTACAGGACTACCGCGAACTGGATGCCCAGGTGAAGGACAGCACCGGCCTCGGTTTGGCAGAGTGGGTGAGCGCCTTCGGCCCCGAGCTGGTGGTCTTCTCCGACCGCGCCGGGCTGTTCGCCGCCGTGCGCCTGGCCGATGCCGCGACCTGGCAGCGTGCCTTGGAGCTGGCCCGCGACCGGCTGCAGGCGCGCTACGAGAGGCGCGAGCAGGGCGGTGTGGTCTACCATCATCTGAGCCTGCCGTCGCTGGACAGCACCCTGGCGCCGCAAGGCGATGTCCTCGCCCAGGCCTGGACGCAGCGCGTCCGCGACCATCTCTACTGGCTCGAGGAGGACGGCTATCTGATCTTCGCCGACGTGCCCCAGGCGCTGCGCGACCGGGTGCGCCATAGCGAGCGGGTGGCCATCGCCGAATGGCTGGCGCGCAGCCAGGGCCAGGACAGCCGCCAGGCGCTGCTGCTGGCCTCGGCGCGCCAGGCCGACATCCCGCGCTGGACCTACCACGCCTACCTGCAGGGGCTGGATGTGCTCGGCGACCTGGCCGATGCGCCGGTGGACCTGTTCGCCCTGCCCAGCGCCGGCGAGCTGGCCCTGCCCGCCGAGGGTGCGCTGGGGCTGCAACTGGAGGCCGGCGCCGAGCGCCTGGCGCTGCTCTTGAGCTACGAGCAGACTCCGCTGGAGGTGCTGGCCGGGGGTGGCAGCGCCCTGACCCTGGCGGCGGTGGCCGGCATCCTCGCCGCCGTCGCCATTCCCGCCTATCAGGACTACATGGTACGCAGCCAGGTGGTGCAGACGCTGGGCGAGGTCGCCCCGCTCAAGGAGCGCATCGCCGAGTTCCATGCCGCCCAGGGCCGCTTCCCCAACGCCGAGGAGGTGGCCACGCTGCTGCCGCCGGAGGACAGTCACCGCGCCGGTTACAGCGTGGAACTCGAGCCCGACACCGGCGCCATCGGCCTGAGCTGGCCGGCGGACGGCCCCGGCGGGGGCGGCGAGCTGTGGCTCACGCCGGTGGCAGATGAGAACGGCGGACTGAGCTGGGGCTGTGGTTCCACCTTGGAAGACAAGTACCTGCCGGCGGAGTGCTGGCAGGGGCAGGAGTGATACGGAGTCGCGCGACACCGTCGCGGTACGGGGCAGGGGTGTTCGTCTCGCTCTTCCCTTGGGGAGAGCGCCAGGGTGAGAGAAGTCCGTATGACGTGCTCTCCTCGGTAGGGCGTGGCCGGCCTCAATCCTGGTGAAACCGCCCACCCTCGTCGGCTAGGCGCACCAGGTTGTCAGCCGGCACGAAGCGCTCGCCGAAGGCTCGCAGCGCCTCCAGCTTGTCCACCAGCGCCCGGGCGCCCAGGCTGTCCATATAGCGGAACGGGCCGCCGTGCAAGGGCGGGAAGCCGATGCCGAAGATGGCGCCGATGTCGCCGTCGCGGGCTTCGCGAATCACCCCTTCGGCCAGGCAGCGGGCGGCCTCGTTGAGCATGGGCAGCACACAGCGCTCGATGATGTGGTCTTGGGGCATGGGCAGGCGCGCCTTGATGCCGAGCAGTTGATACACCGACTCGTCGGGCTGGCGGGCCCCCTTCTTCTTGCCGTCGTAGCGGTAGAAGCCCTTGCCGCTCTTCTTGCCCAGGCGGCCGTCGGCCAACATCTTGGCTGCGGCTGCCGAGGGCTGCATGCGCTCGCCGAAGGCTTCATAGAGGATCGGCCCGACCTTGGAGCCGACGTCCAGCCCGACCTCATCCAGCAGGGTGAACGGCCCCACTGGGAAGCCGAACTGCACCAGCGCCTGGTCGATGCGCTCGAAGGGTACCCCGGACTCCAGCAGGCGGCAGGCCTCGGCGATGTAGGGGGCGAGGATGCGGTTGACGTAGAAGCCGGCGCCATCGCGCACTACGATCACCGTCTTGCCCTGGCGCTTGCCGAACTCCACGGCGGTGGCCACCACCTCCGGGGCGGTCTGCGCGGCGGCGATCACCTCCAAGAGCGGCATCTTCTCCACTGGCGAGAAGTAGTGCATGCCGACGACGTTCTCCGGCCGTGCCGCCGTCGCGGCGATGCGGGCGATGGGAATCGACGAGGTGTTGGTGGCGAAGATGGTGTGCGGCGCGCAGTGGGCCTCGATGTCGCGCAGCATCTGCTGCTTCAGCGCCAGCTCCTCGAACACCGCCTCGATCACCAGGTCCACGCGGCGGAAGCCGGAGTAGTCCAGGGTTGGGCTGATCCGGCCGCGCTCCAGCTCGGCCTCGAAGCGGGTGAGGGAGCGGCGCTGCAGGCGTTCCTGGATGAGCCGGTCGATGTACTGCAGGCCGCGGCAGAGGCTGGCGCTGTCCCGGTCCTTGAGCCGTACCGGCACTTGCGCCTTGGCGCTGCTGACATAGGCGATGCCGGCGCCCATCAGTCCCGAGCCGAGCACGGCGATTCTATCGACTGCCCGCGGTGTGATGCTCGGATCATTGAGGCCGTTGCCCTTCTTCAGCGCCGTGGTGGCGAAGTAGATGTTCATCAACTGGCGTGCCTCGGGGCTCACTGCCAGCTCGCCGAACAGTCGCGCCTCGCTGGCGTAGCCGGCCCTGGGCCCCTGGCGCATCCCGGCCTCGACGGCGGCGATGATGCGCTCCGGCGCCGGATAGTGGCCGTGGGTCTTGGCCCTGAGCCGGGCGCGGATCTGGTTGAACAATACGCGCCTGCCCAATGGGTTGCGCTCCAGGGCCAGGGTCATGAGGCTGACCCTGGGTTGGCGCGGGCGGCGCGCCTGCTGCAGCTCGGCCAGACGCTTGCGCGCCGCGGCGAGCAGGATGGGGGCGGGCACCACGTCGTCCACCAGGCCGAGGCGCAGGGCCTTGTCGGGGCGCACGTGTTTGCCGGTGAGCATCAGCTCCAGGGCGTTGGCGATGCCGATCAGCCGCGGCAGGCGCTGGGTGCCGCCGCCGCCGGGCAGCACCCCGAGCATCACCTCCGGCAGGCCGAACACGGTCTTGGCCGAATCGGTCGCCACTCGGCCATGGCAGGCCAGGGCCAGCTCCAAGCCACCGCCCAGGCAGGCGCCGTCGATGGCCGCCACCACCGGTACCTTGCAGTCGGCGATGCGCTGGAAGAAAGCCTGTCCGGCTTGCGACAACTGCTGCGCCTCGGCCGCCGTGCGGCAGGCCTTGAGCATGTGGATGTCGGCGCCGGCAATGAAGGAGCCGGGCTTGCCACTGACCAGGATCACGCCCGCGAGGGCAGGCTCGCGCTCCAGTTGGTCGAGCAGGGCGTTGGCCTCGCCGATGAATTCGGCCTTGAGGGTGTTCTGCGGCTCGCCGGGCACGTCGAGGGTGACGATGGCGATGCCGTCCGCGGCCAGCTCCAGATGGAAGACAGTGGACTTCAGGTCCATGGGCTGCATCTTAGGCGACCTCCAGGATCATGGCGGCACCGATGCCGCCGGCGGCGCAGGCGGTGGCCAGCGCCAGTCCGCCGCCGCGCCGGCGCAGCTCGTTGAGAGTCTGCACGATCATGCGCGCGCCGGTGGCGGCGAAGGGATGGCCGTAGGCGATGGAGCCGCCCAGCACGTTGAAGCGCTCCCAATCGACCTCGCCGATGGGCTCGTCGCGGCCCAGCACCTCGCGGGCGAACTTCGGCGACGGCCAGTTCTTGATATTGGCCAGGGTCTGGGCGGCGAAGGCCTCGTGCATGTCGATCAGGACGAGCTCCTCGAGCGTCACCCCGGCCCGGGTGAGGGCCAGGGGGGTGGCGTGGCTCGGCCCCATCAGCCCGTCGTGGAACGGGTCGATGGCGACGAAGGCGTAGGAGCGGATATAGCCCAGGGGCTCGAAGCCGAGTGCGCGGGCGCGCTTTTCGCGCATCAGGAGCAGCGCGGCGGCGCCGTCGGTGAGTGGCGTGGCGTTGGCCGCGGTGACCGTGCCGTGGCGCCGGTCGAAGGCCGGCTTGAGCCGGGCGAGCTGCTCCAGGGTGGAGTCGGGGCGGATGTTGTTGTCGCGGCTGAGCGCCTCCCGGTACGGGGGCACGAAGGCGGTCATCACCTCGTCTTTGAGCTTGCCCGCTTCCCAGGCTTGGTGGGCGAGCCGGTGGGAGCGTAGCGCCAGCCGGTCCTGCTCCTCGCGGCTGATGCCCCAGTTTTTGGCCATCTGTTCGGCGATCTCGCCCATGCCCAGATCGGTGGAGTAGTCCTTGATCGCCGGCGGCATCGGCAGCAGGTCTTTGAGGCCGAGGCCGCGGAACAGTCTGAGCTTCTCGCCCAGGGTTTTGGCCTTGCTGGCGTGGATCAGAGCGCGGGCCAGCTTCTTCGAGACGGTGAGCGGCAGCACCGAAGCGGAATCCGCTCCGCCGGCCAGGCCGATCTCGATCTCGCCGCTGACGATGGCCTGGGCGATGCTGGCGGCGGACTGGAAACTGGTGGCGCAGGCGCGGCTGACGCTGAAGGCATCGGTCTTGACGTCCATGCCGCTGCCCAGCACCACCTCGCGGGCGATGTTGGGGGCCTCGGGCAGGGCGCCGACGCAGCCGTAGACCACGCGCTGGATCAGCCTGGGGTCGAGCTCGATACGGGCGAGCAGTTCCCGCGTCACCAGGATGCCCAGATCGACGGCGCTCAGATCGCGGTAGGCGGTGAGCTGGCGGGCGAAGGGCGTGCGCAGACCGGCGACGACGGCGACGCGCTCGCCGGGCGTGGTCAGGGGGTTGTGGGCCACGGTATTCCTCCTGATGGGCGCTTGATGTCGACCATTGTGGATGCCAAAAGTGCGCGGCAACAGTGCGCTGGAGCAGGGATTGGCGAAGCAGGCGGCGGGGTCGATAGAACGGCGG
>DATLYF010000110.1:0-22419 GCA_035575095.1 Candidatus Competibacteraceae bacterium | reverse complement strand
GCGGCGTGAACTCGAAATAGCCCTCGGCGAGCTGATGGGTGTATTCGCTCGCGACGATCGAGCCGGGGGTGGCGACGCTCTGCATGCGTGACGCGATGTGGATCGTGGGCCCGACCGGGTCATAGTCGGTGTGCAGGTCGTCGGTGCGAATGGCGCGCACCACGACCTCGCCGGTATTGATTCCGACGCGGATCTGCAGCGCAATCCCCTGCTCGAGCCGTACTCGGTCGGCGTAGCGGCGCATCGCCTCCTGCATGCGCAGCGCCGCATACAGCGCGCGCTGCGGGTGATCCTCGTGGGCGATCGGCGCCCCGAACAGCGCGAGGATGCCATCGCCCATCGACTTGGCCACATAGCCCTCGTAGTGGTGCACCGCCTCCATCATCAGCGCCAGCACCGGATCGAGCAGGCGCCGGGCATCCTCGGGGTCGAGCTCGTGGATCAGCGCCGTCGAGCCCGCCATGTCGGCAAATAACGCAGTGACGGTCTTGCGCTCGCCCTCTGTCACACCGCGCGCCTGCATCGCCGCCTGCTCGGCCAGGATGCGCTCGGTCAGGTGCGGCGGCGTATACTCGATGGGCGCCGCCGCCCGCGCTGCCCCGCCGCTCGCCGCTGCCAGCGGTGCGCCGCATTCGCCGCAGAACTTCGCCGTGGGCCGCACCTCATGCCCGCACTGCGGGCAGGTCCCCACCAGCTTGCTGCCGCACTCCTCGCAGAACTTCGCTCCACTCGGATTCTCGAACCCGCAGCTTGCGCAGCGCATACCGTCTCTGTCCGCCTCCACCACCCCCGCCCCGCCCGGCCTCCGGGGGAAAAGCCGACGGCCATCCGAGGCCAAGTATTTGTATCATATAGGATACACCCGATCAGAGGCGGGTGCTGCTCAGTTCGATGTCTGCCTTTCCCCAGGTGCGCCGGAAACGCGCCTCGACGCTCTCGGCCTCAGCGCTCTTACCCTGGGCCTTCAGGCTCGCCGCCAGGCCGTACAGCGACCAGCCGTTCTCGGGGAAGCGTTGCAGATCCTCCCGGTAGAGACTCTCCGCCTCGCTGGCGCGCCCGGCCTTCAGCAGCACCGCACCGAGCGAATGCCGTATCGGGTAGTACCAGTACGGCGGCTCGAAATACGGTAGCCCGTCCTCCAGTGCCATCGCCTGGCGGAACGCCCCGATAGCCTCCTCCAACTGGCCGCGCCGGGCCGCGATTTCGCCTGCCAGGGCGTGGGCGGCAATGTCGAGGACCGTCTTGGCAATGCCCGCACCGCTCGCCGCCGCGGTCTCCCTCACTTTGTCCAGCGCCGCCTGCGCCTCGTCCCAGCGCCCCTTGGCCGCCAGGGCGACCCCGCGTGCATAGGTGGCCATGCCAGTCGCAAAACGCAGATCCGCCGGCGGCAAGGGCCGCGCCAGCAGTTCGTCCCAGCGCCCGAAGGTGGTGAGCGTCAACTCCAGATAGGGGACCAGGGCTTCCAGAGCCGGCACCTGGCGGGCGACATCCAGCGGCACGTGGTCGACGACACCCTGCGCTGCTGCGATCGCCTCCTTGCTGCGGCCGGCCATGGTCGCGGCGAAGGCGAGGAAGTGGTAGTTGTGCGGATAGTACGCCAGGGGATAGATCCCGCCGGGGCGCTGGTCAGCGATGTAGGCCTCATCGATGTGCACGGCGTGGGCATTGCTTGTAACGGCATCGTCCCAGCGGCCGACCCGGGCATAGATGTGCGCCGGCATGTGGACGAGGTGCCCGGCACCGGGCATCAGCTGCGGGAGCCGGTCGGCACAGGGTACGGCGCGCTCGGGGTAGCGCGCCTCCACCGCATGGATGTAATAGTGGCAGGCCCCGGGATGGTTGGGATTGCGCTCGATCACGCGCTCGAGCTGGGCCAGGATCTCGCGGGTCTCCGGATAAGGCTCGCCCTGCGCGTTCCAGTAGTTCCAGGGGCGGGTATCCATCAGCGCCTCGGCGTAGAGGGTGGCTGCATCCAGATCGTCGGGATACTGCTCGATCACTTTCTTCATCGCCTGTGCATAGGCGGCATCGAGCGCAGCGCGCTCGGCCGGCGGCTCCTGGGTGTATCGCCGGGTCAGTGCCTCGATGTAGGCACGCTCCGCCGCGCCGGCTTTGGGCGCCAGCTCCAGTGCCTTTTGCAGCGCAACATAGGCTTTCCTGCCGCTCTCCGCATCCATCGGTGCGTTGATGTTCGGTCCATAGGCGAGCGCAATCCCCCAATAGCAGATGGCGCAATCGGGATCGAGCCGCGCAGCCTCGGTAAAAGCGCGGATGGCTTCGGCGTGGTTGAAGGCGTAACTCAGCCGCAGCCCCTGGTCGAAATATTGCTGGGCCTTGGGTACCTGGGTGGTGATCGGGTGGTGATGCTCGCCGAGGTTGTCATAGAGCGGGACTGCATCCTGGCTCGGGGTATCGGCCAGCGCCAGGGAACCACAGGCGAACAGAATCACCAGCGATAAGGGGCGAATGCACATGGGGATCGGCATAGAACCTCCTCAACCTGCGCGGGATGCACCTGCAGCGAATCCGGCCGGCATGGCGCCATCCGAATGCGGGATCCTCCCTGTCGACCGCCACCGGGCGCGATGCCCGGGAGCCTGCCTGGAGTCTAGGCCGTGTTCTCCCACCTCGCGAGTGATAGACGCCGTGGGGTCTGTGCGAGTTACGAGCCCGGTGCCTTAGCGGCGGACATCCCGTCCCGGCCGCGCCGCGCCCGGAAGAAGGCGCGCAGCAGCTCACCGCACTCCTCGCCGAGCACGCCGCCGGTGATCTCGGCACGGTGATTGAACTGGGGAGTCTGAAGGATGTTGCACACCGTGCCGGCGGCGCCGTTGCGGGAATCGCCGGCGCCGTACACCACCCGCTCGATGCGGGCGTGGAGCATGGCCCCGGCGCACATCGGGCAGGGCTCCAGAGTGACGTACAGGACGCAGCCGGTCAGGCGGTAGTTGCCCAGCCGTTGCGCCGCCCGGCGAATGGCCTCGATCTCGGCGTGGGCGGTGGGATCGCAGGCGCCGATGGGGCGGTTCCAGCCCTCGCCCAGCACCTCGTCGCCGCGCACCACCAGGGCACCGATCGGCACCTCGCCCTCGGCCTGGGCATGGCTCGCCAGCTCCAGGGCGCGCATCATCCAGCGGATGTCCTGTTCGGTCGGCGTCATAGCGGTAGGGACGCTCACGGTCCCCAGGTCACGTAAGAGCGCGTGGCCAGCGCCTCGCGCAGCAGAACGATCAGCGGATAGGCGCGCTGGTTCAGGCTGATCACAGGTTCGGCCTCGTCCTCTTCGTCCTCCTCGCGGCGTGGCGAGGGCGGCGGGCGGTACTCGGCCAGCGCCGTCTGCAGCCGCTCCAGGGCTTCGGGAATATCCTCGGGCAGGATCGCCCCCTGGCGCCGACCGCTCATGCCCATCATACGCAGCAGAGTAATGGCGACGTCGTCGAACATCATGATGCTGCCGACATGCTCACCGCGGAAGGTGATCATCTGCGCTCTCACTCGATCATCGCTAGGTAATACAACATTCGACATCCAACCCGGCGATCGAGAGGCAAAGGTTCGGCGTGCGGCGCGGGCTCACTGGGCGGCCACCGGCAAGCCGAGTTGCTCCGCCGCGGCGCACGGCGGTTAAATTTGGGATCATTCCCATTCAATGGTCGCCGGCGGCTTGCCGGAGATGTCGTAGACCACCCGGGAGATGCCGGGCACTTCGTTGATGATGCGCCGCGACACCAGATCCAGGAACTCGTAGGGCAGATGCGCCCAGCGCGCGGTCATGAAGTCCACCGTCTCCACCGCGCGCAGCGCCACCACGTAGTCGTAGCGCCGCCCATCGCCCATCACGCCCACCGACTTCACCGGCAGGAACACGGCGAAAGCCTGGCTGGTCTGGTCGTACAGGCCGTGGTGGCGCAATTCCTCGATGAAGATGTGATCAGCGCGGCGCAGCAGATCGGCGTACTCCTTCTTCACCTCGCCGAGGATGCGCACTCCCAGCCCCGGCCCGGGGAAGGGATGGCGGTAGACCATCTCATAAGGCAGGCCGAGTTCCACGCCGAGCTTGCGCACTTCGTCTTTGAACAGCTCGCGCAGCGGCTCGATCAGCTTCAGACGCATGTGCGCCGGCAGCCCGCCGACGTTGTGATGGGACTTGATGACATGGGCCTTGCCGGTCTTGGCCCCAGCCGACTCGATCACATCGGGGTAGATGGTGCCCTGGGCCAGCCAGCGGGCATTGCTGAGCTTCGCCGCCTCCTCCTCGAAGATCTCCACGAACAGGGCGCCGATGATCTTGCGCTTGCGCTCGGGATCGATGACGCCCTCCAGGGCGGCGAGAAAGCGCGCCTCGGCGTCGACGCGGACGACCCGCACGCCCATGTGGCTGGCGAAGGTGGCCATCACCTGGTCGCCCTCGTTGAGGCGCAGGAGGCCGGTGTCGACGAACACGCAGCTGAGCTGATCGCCGATGGCCTTGTGCAGCAGTGCCGCCACCACTGAGGAATCGACGCCGCCGGACAGGCCCAGCAGCACCTCCTCGCCGCCCACCTGCTCGCGCACCTGGCGGATGCTGTCCTCGATGATGTTGCCGGTGGTCCAGAGCCGCTCGCAGCCGCAGATCTCCAGCACGAAGCGGGCCAGGATGCGGGTGCCCTGGCGGGTGTGGGTGACCTCGGGGTGAAACTGCACGGCGTAATAGCGCCGCGCCTCGTCGGCCATGCCGGCGATGGGGGCGTTGGCGGTGCTGGCGATGCGCACGAAGCCGGGCGGCAGCTCGGCCACGCGGTCGCCGTGGCTCATCCACACATCCAGCATGCCGTAGCCTTCCGCCGTGGTGTGGTCCTCGATGTCGCGCAACAGGCGCGAGTGGGCATGGGCGCGCACCTGGGCGTAGCCGAACTCGCGGTGGCTGGAGCTCTCCACCCGGCCGCCAAGCTGCACCGCCATGGTCTGCATGCCGTAGCAGATGCCGAGCACCGGCACGCCCAGCTCGAACACCGCCTCGGGTGCCCGCGGTCCGCCCTCGATGGTGGTGGACTCGGGGCTGCCGGAGAGGATGATGCCGCTGGGCTTGAAGTCGCGCACCGCCTCGTCACCCACGTCCCAGGGGTGGATCTCGCAGTAGACGCCGATCTCGCGCACGCGGCGGGCGATGAGCTGAGTGTACTGGGAGCCGAAGTCGAGGATGAGGATACGGCTGGAATGGATGTCGGTCATGGGCTTTCGCTGGTTCCGCCCCCTCACCCTGCGCCTCTCCCCGAGAGGGAGAGGGGGAAACGAGGGGGACACTGCAGGGTCGTCCCCTCTCCCGCCAACGGGAGAGGGTTTAGGGTGAGGCTCTCGCCTCAATCCACCCGGTAATTGGGCGCTTCCTTGGTGATCTGCACGTCGTGGACGTGGGACTCGCGCACACCGGCGTTGGTGATGCGCACGAACTCGGGCTTGGTGCGCATCTCCTCGATGCTGCGGCAGCCGACGTAGCCCATGCTGGCGCGCAGCCCGCCCAGCAGCTGGTGGACGATGGCGGCCATCGGACCCTTGTAGGGCACGCGGCCCTCGATGCCCTCCGGCACCAGCTTGTCGGCGTTGCTGCCTTCCTGGAAGTAGCGGTCGGAGGAGCCGTGGGCCTCGGCCATGGCGCCGAGCGAGCCCATGCCGCGGTAGGCCTTGTAAGAGCGGCCCTGGTACAGCTCCACCTCGCCCGGGGCCTCGTCGGTGCCGGCCAGCAGGCCGCCCACCATGACGCTGTAGGCGCCGGCGGCGATGGCCTTGGCCAGGTCGCCAGAGTAGCGGATGCCGCCGTCGGCAATCACCGGCACGTCAGCCTTGCGCAGCGCTTCGGCGACGTTGAATACGGCGGTGATCTGCGGCACGCCGACGCCGGCGACGATGCGGGTGGTGCAGATGGAACCGGGGCCGATGCCCACCTTGACCGCGTCGGCGCCCGCCTCCACCAGGTCGAGGGCGGCGGCGGCGGTGGCGATGTTGCCGCCGATCACCTGCACCTCGGGGAAGTGCTTCTTGACCCAGCGCACCCGCTCCAGCACGCCGCGGGAATGGCCGTGGGCGGTGTCTACCACGATCACGTCCACCCCCGCCGCCACCAGCGCTTCGATGCGCTCGTCGGTACCGGCGCCGGTGCCCACCGCCGCCCCCACGCGCAGGCGCTCGTATTGGTCCTTGCAGGCGTTGGGGAAGTCGCTGGACTTCTGGATGTCCTTCACCGTGATCATGCCGCGCAACTGGAAGCGGTCGTTGACCACCAGCACCTTCTCGATGCGGTGCTTGTGCAGCAGAGCCAGCACCTCGCCGCGCTCCGCCCCTTCGCGCACCGTCACCAGGCGCTCCTTGGGCGTCATCACCGTGCTCACCGGGACATCGAGGTTGGTCTGGAAGCGCACGTCGCGGCTGGTGACAATGCCCACCAGGTCCTCGCCTTCCACCACCGGTACGCCGGAGATGCCGTGCTCGCGGGTGATCTTGAGCAGATCGCGGATAGTGGCGTTGGGACCGATGGTAATGGGGTCGTTGATCACCCCGCTCTCGAACTTCTTGACCCGGCGCACTTCGCCGGCCTGGCGCTCGATGGACATGTTCTTGTGAATGATGCCGATGCCACCTTCCTGGGCCATGGCAATGGCCAGGGACGATTCGGTCACGGTATCCATGGCCGCCGAGATCACCGGGATGTTGAGGGTGATGTCGCGGGTCAGGCGAGTCTTGAGGCTGACTTCCTTGGGCAGCACTTCAGAACGGGCGGGAATCAGCAGGACGTCGTCGAAGGTGAGGGCTTCTTGAACGATACGCATGGGATTGTCCTGGCGCTGGCTTTAAATAAACAAAAAATTATAAAGTTTGACGGCAGCAGGGTAAACCAGCTAGCTTGCTTGGCCGGCCTCGTCGCACCACACTCAGCCCGAATGGACTACGCCACGCTCACCATCGAACGGGAGATCTATACCGTCTCCGCCCTCAACCGGGCGGCGCGCCAGCTCCTGGAGAGCGGCTTTCCCCTGATCTGGCTGGAGGGCGAGGTATCCAACCTATCCCGCCCCAGTTCCGGTCATCTCTACTTCTCCCTCAAGGATAGCGAGGCCCAGGTGCGCTGCGCCCTGTTCCGCAACCGCGCCCTGCTCACCCGCACGCCCCTGGCCAACGGCATGCAGGTGCTGGTGCGGGCCCGCGTCAGCCTGTACGAGCCGCGCGGCGATTTCCAGCTCATCGTCGAGCACCTCGAGGAGGCCGGCGAAGGCGCGCTGCGCCGCGCCTTCGAAGCGCTCAAGGCGCGGCTCGCCGCCGAGGGGCTGTTCGCCGCCGAGCACAAGCTGCCGCTGCCGCGCCAGCCGCGACGCATCGGCGTCATCACCTCGCCCAGCGGCGCCGCCATCCGCGACGTGCTGAGCGTGCTCAGGCGGCGCTGCCCGGCGCTGCCGGTGCTGGTCTATCCCACCCCGGTGCAGGGCGACGGCGCGGCCCAGAAGATCGCCGAGGCCATCCGCCTGGCCTCGGCCCGCGCCGAATGCGACGTGCTGCTGCTGGTACGCGGCGGCGGCTCCCTAGAGGATCTGTGGGCATTCAACGAGGAGGCGGTGGCGCGGGCCATCGCCGAATGCACCATTCCCATCGTCAGCGGCGTCGGCCACGAGGTGGACGTGACCATCGCCGATTTCGTCGCCGACCTACGCGCTCCCACGCCCTCGGCAGCGGCGGAACTGGTCAGCCCCGACCAGAGCGAATGGTGGCAGCGCCTGCGGCAACTGGCGCCGCGCCTGCTGACGGCCGCGCGCCGCGACTTGGCGGCCCGCCGCCAACGCCTGCTGCTGCTGGAACAGCGCCTGCAGCGGGCCCATCCCGGCCGCCGCCTGCAGGACCGCGCCCAGCGCCTGGACGAACTGGAACAGCGCCTGCGCCGCACCCTGGCGCGCTATCTGGAGCGGCTGCAGCAACACCTGCAGGGTCTGACAGCGCGGCTGCGCGCCCAGTCACCCGTGGGCCGGGTGCGGCGGCTGGAGGAACGGCAGCAGATCCTGGCGCGCCGCCTGGAGCTGGCGCTGCACCAGCACCTGGCCCGCACCCGCCAGCGCCTGCAGGCCGATGCCCGCGCCCTGCAGGCGGTGAGCCCGCTGGCCACCCTGGGGCGCGGCTATGCCATCGTCCGCGACGGCCAGAGTCGCATCGTACGCCGCGCCGATCAGGTGCGCCCCGGTGACCCGGTCGAAGCCCTGCTCGCTCAGGGCCGGCTGTGGTGCCGGGTGGAATCCACTTCCGAGCCGTAAAGACAGGGCGCTCGACCGCCCCCAGCCCCCGAGAGACCGACATCATGAATGCCTGGCCATTGCTCGCCCTGGCCATCCTCGCCGAGGTGATCGCCACTTCCGCGCTCAAGCTCTCCGATGGCTTCACCCGGCTGTGGCCCTCGCTCATCGTCTGCGCCGGCTACCTGAGCGCCTTCTACCTGCTCTCGGTGGTGGTCCGCCGCCTCGACATCAGCGTGGTCTATGCCATCTGGTCGGGCGCCGGCGTGGCACTGATCGCCGTCATTGGTTACCTGGTGTTCGAGGAGAGCATGTCGCCGTTGCGCATCGCAGGGCTGCTGCTGACCATCTGCGGCGTGGTCATGCTCAATCTCTCCAGCGCCTCCCACTGATCGCGCTCACGCCAATCAAGGGATCTTATCCTGGGGGCGTTTGCGCCTGCCGCGCCCGCCCGCGCGGCGGCGGCAGCGGCGGTAACTCGGCAGTCATGAAGTCCAGAAACAGTCGCACCTTGGTGGCCATCAGCCGACGGCTGACACAGACTGCGTAGACCGCCGTAGGCACCGGCGGGCTCTCGGGCAGCAGCTCCACCAGCCGCCCCTCGGCCAGCTCGTCGCGGCAGAAGAATTCCGACAGCACGGTGATGCCCAGTCCAGCCAGCGCCCCGACGCGCAGGAACTGGGTGCTGTTCGCCACCAGCGGGCCGGCGGGCTGGACGCTGCTTTCCACGCCATCGACGCTAAAGCGCCAGACCCGCTCGTTGGCGTGCACCAGACAGGGCAGCGCCGCCAGCTCGACCAGGTCCCGCGGCTGGCCAATGCGCGCCAGCAACTGCGGCGCGGCGACCAGGTGGCGCTGCGGCGCGCCCACCTGCCGCACCATCAGGCTGGAATCGGGCAGCGGCGTGGGCTGTATGCGAAACACGATATCGAACGGCTCTTCCAGCAGATCGATCTCGCGGTTGGTCAACTCCACTTCCACCCGCAGCGTCGGGTAGCGGCTCATGAAGCGGCAGACGTACTCGGCCAACCGATACACGCCGTACTCGTAGGGACTGGCCAGGCGCAGTACCCCGCGCGGCTGGGCCTGACTGCCCTGTAACTGCTCCACCGCTACCTGCAGCTCGCGCAGCAGGGGGCGGATGCGCTGGTAGAAACCCGCGCCGGCCTCGGTCAGGCGCAGCCGGCGCGTGGTGCGCTCCAGCAGCCGGGTGCCCACCTCCGCCTCCAGGGCCGCCAAGGTCCGACTGACGCTGGACTTGGACAGTCCCAGGCTGGCAGCGGCCTTGCCGAAGCTCTCCAGTTCCACCACGCGGGCGAAGATGGCCAGTCGGTTGATATCCATCGTTGCACTCAGGGAACAGTCATTACCGTTACATGGAATTTATCCCTGGAGAGCAACGTATTAAAGTTCAACAACGCTTCGCAGTGACCGGACCGCAATGAGCACGACACGCAACGAGGCCCGGGTGATCTGGCTAATGGCCGCCATGCAGTTCGTCAACATGATGAATTTCTCCATGGTCATGCCGCTCGGGCCGGATTTCGCCAAAGCCCTGGGCATCGCCAACTCCCAGATCGGTTATGTGGGCGGCGCCTATACCCTGGCCGCTGCCCTCTCCGCCTTTCTCTGCGCCCGCGTCGTGGACCGCTACGACCGCAAAGCGGTGGCGCTGTTCCTGCTCGGCGGACTGAGCGTCGCCACCCTCGCCACGCTCTTCGCCGACAGCCTAGGCGAGCTGCTGGCGGCGCGCATTCTCGCCGGCTTATTCGGCGGCCCTATCACCTCCATCGGCCTGTCCATCGTCACCGACACCGTGCCGGTGGAGCGCCGCGGCCGGGCGGTGGGCACGGTCATGGGCGCCTTCTCCGCGGCCTCGGTGCTAGGCGTGCCGCTGGCCTTGGAGCTGTCCCACCGCGGCGGCTGGCACCTGCCCTTCTACGCGGTCAGCGCCTTCGGCGCCCTGGTCTGGCTGATCCTGTATCGGGCCCTGCCGGCGATGGGCGGGCACCTGGCGATGCGCCCGGCCGGAGCGCAAGTGTCGCTGGCGCGGCTGCTGGCCCGAAACGAGGTGCGCAATGCCTACCTGATGGTGTCCTCGGCGATGTTCGCCGGCTTTCTGTTGATCCCCAACTTCAGCAGCTATTTCCAGTTCAACCTGCACTATCCGCGCGAGCACATGGGCTTGCTGCTGTTCACCGGCGGTCTGGCCAGCCTGGTCATCATGCCGCTGGCGGGCCGGCTGTCGGACCGTGTCGGCGGCAGCCCGCTGTCGCTGGCCGCGACCGTGGCCCTGGTGACGGTGATCTACCTGGGTTTCACCGGTCCGGCGCAGTTGCCGGTGCTGGCGATCTCCACCCTGTTCATGGCGCTCAACGCGGTGCGCAACATTACCGCCACCGCCACCTCCACCCGGGTACCGGCGCCCTACGAGCGAGCCGGCTACATGGCCCTGCAGTCGGCTCTGACCTATGTCGCCATCGGCGGCGCCGCGCTGCTGTCGTCGTTGCTCCTCGGTGACCGCGCCGACGGCAGCCTGATCGGCATGCCGGCGCTGGCCTGGCTGGCGATCGCCATCGCCGTGCTGCAGCCGCTGCTGATGGCGCGGCTGGAGCGGCGTCTGCGCCTGGTGTCGCAGCCCGCCTGAGCGGGAAGTTTCGGCCCGAACCTGGCTTTAGATCAGTCCCGTGAAGGGCTGCACCTCCACCAGCGTGCCCGGCTCCACGTTGCCGCATTCGTCGGGCAGGATGATGAAGCAGTTGGCGCGGCTCATGGTATGCAGGATGCCCGAGCCCTGGTCGCCGGTGCCATGCACCACCAGGGTGCCGTCGCCTTGCCACTCCAGGATGCCGCGCTGGAACTCCGTGCGCCCCGGGCGCTTCTTCAGTCGGCCGGTGCAGGGCACGCGGAAGCGCGGCTGCGGCTCGACCGCCGTGCTATCGCCCATCAGCCGTCGCAGTGCCGGCTGCACGAACTGGTAGAAGGTCACCATCACCGACACCGGGTTGCCCGGCAGGCCAAAGAACAGGGCTTCGCCGATGCGGCCAAAGGCCAGCGGGCGGCCCGGCTTCATGGCGATCTTCCAGAAATTGACCTCGCCCAGCGCCAGCAGGATCTCCTTGGTATAGTCGGCCTCGCCCACCGACACCCCGCCGGAGGTAATGAGCGCGTCGGCGTGCTCGGCGGCCTCGCGGAAGGCCCGGCTGAGGGCCGCGCGGTCATCGCCGACTACGCCCATGTCGATCAGCTCCACGCCGAGACGGCTGAGCATGCCGTACAGGGTGTAGCGGTTGCTGTCGTAGATCTCGCCCTCGCCCAGCGGCTCGCCGATGGAGCGCAGCTCGTCGCCGGTGGAGAAGAACGCCACCCGCGGCCGGCGCCGGACCCACACCTCGGGCACACCCAGCGAGGCCAGCAGGCCCAGGTCGGCCGGAGTCAGCCAGCGGCCCGGCCCGAGTACGACCTGCCCCGCGCGCAGATCCTCGCCGGCCTGGCGGATGTTCTGCCCGCGCCGGTGGCCGGGGCCGATGCGCACGATGCTCCCTAGCTGTTCGGTGTGCTCCTGCATCACCACCGCATCCGCCCCCCGAGGCACGACCGCGCCGGTCATGATGCGCACCGCCGTGCCAGGCGTGAGCGTGCCGGAGAAGGGTTGGCCGGCCAGGGCGGTGCCGATGACCGTCAGTTCGCGCACCCCGCTCTCCGGCAGGTCGACGGCCGCCACCGCGTAACCGTCCATGGCCGAGTTGGTATGGGCCGGCACATTGACCGGCGAGACCACGGGCTCGGCCAGCACCCTGCCCAGGGCGGCGCGGATCGCCACCCGCTCGCGGCCGGCGAGCGGCGTCACCACCGCCTCGATGCGGCGCAGCGCCTCGGCCACCGGCAGGGATTCGGGATCGTAATCGTCGGCACAGCTCGGCTGGATCTTCAGGGACTCTTGGCTCATGGCAGTCTCAGGTCGACTTGGCGGCCCGGCGGGCATGTTCCCACCAAGCCAGAACGAAAGCGCACACCGCCGCCGGGTCGTTGAGGTCCAGCAGCGGCACCGCCGCCGGCTCGGGACGGTCGCAGGCGACGGCGATCACCCAGGGATCGCGGAGATGGCGCGGCTCGCCCTGCCCCTGGCGGCGCAGCTCGATCTTGGGGAAGGGCTGGGCGCTGAAGCCTTCCACCAGCACCAAATCCAGGGCAGTGCGGTCGAGCAGGCCGAGCACGGTCGCAAGCTGCGGATCGCCACCGCCGGGGTGTTCGACGATCAGCGCCGATTTCCGTCTGGAGGCGATCATCAGCCGCTCCACCCCGGCCTTGCGCAGCACGTAGCTGTCCTTGCCGGGCACGTCCACATCGAAGTCCTCGCGCGCCTGCTTGACCACGCCGATACGCAGGCCGCGGGCGGCAAGATAGGCGATCACCTGCTCCAGCAGGGTGGTCTTGCCGGTGCCGCTGGGGGCGATGAAGCCGAGCACCGGCACCCCGAATCCGGCCGTTTCCGTGTCACCCACTACCATTACCTCCCGCTGTCGCTCATCACCTCGATGGGTTAGTCTGGACCAACAGCCCCGTCATTGAATAGCCCGGAGGCATCATGCCCGAGCTCCACACCGAGCATCACGCGGCGCTGGCCACGCTGCTCGAGACCATCCGTCCGGCCTCGCTGCTGCTCATCGATCCCAACCCCGAACCGCTGTCGGCGGCCTGTCGCCAAGCGCTGCCGGCCGACTGCCGCATCGAACACCTGCCCCAGGCGACGCCGGAGCGGCTGGCGCAGCTCGGCCAGTTCGACCTGGGCGTGGTGGCCAACACCCTGGAACATCTAGAGCCCCGCCAGGCCGGGATACTGCTCTCCCGGCTGCGCGATGTGCACACCCGGCGCTTCGTCGCCTTGCTGCCGCTGGGCGAGGACTGGCCGGGGCTGATCAGCCACTGGCAGGTGGCCGATCTGCTCGGCTACGGCATGAGCCTGCTCGCGCGCTACCGCAGCGACGGCCGGCCGCTCGGCCTGTTCCACTACGCCATCGTCTCCTACAAGACCACACCCGACTGGTTCAACAGCAAATACTGGGCCCATCCGGAACGCTGGAAACCCTGAACATCGCATAAGAATGCCGTCGATGCCCGCCGCCCGCCGCTGCCTGCCCGCCCTCGGCCTGCTGCTCGCCGTGCTGCTCGCCCTGCCCACCGGCGCCGCCCCGCCCGCCGCCCGCCAGGGCGAGCGCCCGCGTATCGGCCTGGTGCTGTCCGGAGGCGGCGCCCGCGGCATCGCCCATATCGGCGTGCTCAAGGTGCTGGAGGAGCTGCGCATCCCGATCGATGCTATCGCCGCCACCAGTATGGGCGCCATCGTCGGCGGCATCTATGCCTCAGGCATGTCGGTGGCGGACATGGAGCGGGAGGTATCGCGCATCGACTGGCTCAAGTTGTTCGACGACACCCCGCCGCGCCAGGACCTGTCGATCCGCCGCAAGCAAGAGCAGAATCGCTATGTGGGTCTCTCCGTCGGCCTGAGCGACGACGGCCAGATACGGCTACCCAAGGGCGCCATCGGCGGCCTCAAGCTGGAGCTGTTGCTGAAACGACTGGTGGCCGGCAGCAACGGCATCGAGCAATTTGACAGCCTACCCATCCCCTACCGCGCCATCGCCACCGATCTGGAGACCGGGCAGATGGTGGTGTTCGATCGCGGCCCGCTGGCCACCGCCATGCGCGCCAGCATGTCGGTGCCCGGCGCCATCGCCCCCAGCGAGGTGGGCGGTCACATCCTGGTGGACGGCGGCCTGGTGCGCAACCTGCCGGTGGATATCGCCCGCCGCATGGGAGTGGACCTGATCATCGCCGTCAACCTGGGCACGCCGCTGCTGGAACGGGACAAGCTGAACGACATCCTGGGCGTGACGGTGCAGATGATCGCCATCCTCACCGAACAGAACGTGCAGCAGTCCCTAGCCAGCCTCGGCCCCGACGACATCCTCATCCAGCCGGAGCTGGGCGACATCAGCGCCGCTGACTTCCAGCGCGGCAAGGAGGCTATCGCCATCGGCGAGGCCGCGGCGCGCCGGGTCGTCGGCCCGCTCAGCCGCCACAGCCTGAGCCCGGAGGCATACCAGTCCTGGCGGACACAGCGCAGACCGCCTCCGTACCAACCGGCGGTAGTCGACGAGGTGCGCATCACCGGCCTCAAGCGGGTCAGTCCTGGCATCGTCGAGCGTGAACTGGCAGGCAACGTCGGTAAACCCCTGGATGTGGACGAGTTCAGCCGCGACCTGAACCGGCTCTACGGCCGCGGCGACTTCGAGCGCTTCAACTACCGGCTGCAGCGCGACGGCGAGCGCAACGTGCTGGCGGTGGAGGCGGTGGAGAAGAGCTGGGGTCCCAATTACCTGCTGTTCGGCCTAGGCGCCAGCTCCGACTTCCAGAACGATACCGAGATCATCGCCCGCTTCGGTTACAACCGCACCTGGATCAACGAGGCCGGCGCGGAGTGGCGCACCGAGCTGGACCTGGGCACCCGCTTCTTCTTCGGCAGCGAGTTCTACCAGCCCTTCGCCGCCGACAGCCCGTTCTTCGTGGCGCCCTACCTGAGCTATGAGAGCCGGGCGGTGCCCTTGTTCGAGGGCACTACCCAGCTCGCCGAGTACGACGCCCGCGAAGCCCAGCTCGGCGCCGACCTGGGCTATACTCTGGGCAGCTACGGTGAGCTGCGCCTGGGCCTGGCCTACCGCGGCATCGAGGCCGAACCCTCCATCGGCGACCCCGCCCTGCCGGACTACGATGCCAGCGAGGGCGTGCTGAGCGCCCGCCTGCTGCTGGATACCCTGGACAACTACTACTTCCCGCGCCAGGGGGCGGCCGTCGGCCTGGAGCTGAGCGCCCACCTGGAGGCTCTGGGCGCCGCCGAGGACTACACCAAGCTCGAGGCGAGCTGGCAGGGCGCCTACACCGTGGGCGCCGACACTCTGCTCGCCGGCGTCCGCCTCGGCCTCTCGCCGGATGGCGAACTGCCCATTTACGACCAGTTCACCCTGGGCGGCTTCGCCAATCTCTCCGGCCTGCGCAGCAACCAGTTGCGCGGCAGCCAGCTGGGCTTCGGTCGCCTGATTTATTACCACAAGCTGGACTTCTCGGCGCCGCCCATCAGCCGCGACTTCTTCGTCGGCGGCACGCTGGAGCTGGGCGGCGTGTGGGACGATCTGGAGGAGATCGACCCGATCGAGCTGCGCGGCGCCGGCAGCGTGTTCGTCGGTGCCGACACCCTGGTCGGTCCGATCTATCTGGGCTATGGCTACACCGAGGGCGGCGAGAACTCGGTTTATCTATTCATCGGCCGGCCATGAGCGAGAGCGCACCCCTCTCTTTCCGGCTGCGCGTCAGCGCCCGCGCGCGCCAGGCTCGGCTGCGCTTCCATCCGCAGCGTGGTCTGGAGGTGGTAATACCCCCGGGCTACGATCCGGCCCGAGTAGCGGTGCTACTGGCGCGCCATCGCCACTGGATCACCGAGCAGCACGCTCGCCATGCCACGGCCCTGGCCGAAGCCGTCCGACCACCCGCCGCGCTGGAGCTGCGCGCCGTGGACGAGCGCTGGGCACTGCACTGGGAGGCAGGCGGACGCCCGGCGCTACGCGTCCCGGCCGACGGCCGTCTGCTTCTGCGCGGCGTCAATGCTGACCACGTCGCCGCCCGTGTGCTGCTGCGGCGCTGGCTGATGAGGCGAGCGCAGGCGATCCTGGCGCCCTGGCTGGAACGGCTGGCGCAGGAAACGGGGCTGAGCTACCACGCTTTCGCCATCCGCCAGCAGCGCAGCCGCTGGGGCAGTTGCTCGGCGCAGGGCAATATCAGTCTCAACAGCAAGCTGCTGTTCCTGCCGCCGGAACTGGTACAGCACGTACTACTGCACGAGCTCTGCCACACCGTAGAACTCAACCACTCGCCGCGTTTCTGGACGCTACTGGCGCGCTTCGATGCCGACTGGCGAGAGGCCCGAGAGCGGTTGCGCGCAGCCTGGCGCTACGTGCCGGGGTGGTTCGAAGAGTGAAGACCATCCCCATCCTCCCCCGCTTGCGGGGGAGGACCAGGGTGGGAGGTGTGGATGAAAAAGATACGGCAGCCTCAGAACGGCGAGCCGGAAGGATAGGGCTGGGGCTGGCCGTAGCCGCCGCTCTGTTGCGGATAGGGCTGGCTGTAGGACTGCGGCTGGGGATAGGATTGCGGCTGGCCATAGGCGCCGCCGGGCTGTGGATAGGGCTGGGGCTGGCCATAGCCGCCGGCGGGATAGGGCTGGGGCTGGCCGTACGCACCACCCGGCTGCGGGGCGGGCTGCTGCGGCTGGGCATAACCGCCGGTGCCTTGCGCCGGGCGCACCACCATCTCCACACGCCGGTTGAGCTGGCGCCCGGCCTCGGTGGCGTTGCTGGCGCGCGGCTGGCTCTCGCCGCGGCCCTCGGTGCGCATGCGCTGGTAAGGCACGCCGCGGCCGGACAGGAACTGGGCCACGCTCTCGGCACGACGCCGCGACAGATCCATGTTGTAGCTCTCGGAGCCGGTGCTGTCGGTATGGCCGATGATGTCGATGGTGGTGTCGGGATAGTCGCGCAGGATGCCGGCCACCTTGTCCAGGGACGGCACGAAGGCCGGCTTGACCTCGGCGCGGTTGTAGTCGAAGGAGATCTCGCTCGGGATCTCCAGCTTGATGCTGCCGTCCTGCATGCGCTGGATCTCCAGGCCACGCTGGCGCTCGCTGGCCAGGGCCTGCTCGAAGGCCTGCTGCTGGCGGTCCATGTAGTTGCCGACCGCACCGCCGGCCAGCGCGCCTACGGCGGCACCGATGTAGGCGCCGCGCTCGCCCTTGATCTCGTGGCCGACCACGCCGCCCAGCACGGCTCCAGTGCCGGCGCCGATCATGGTCTTCTGATAGGGATTGTTGGCGCAGGCGGCCAGGCTCACGGCCAGCGCCACCAGGCTGGTGCGCACAAGAAGGGTCTTCATCACAACGATCTCCCGAAGCTGTGGGTGTGCCTATGCTGCCTGTCGCGGCGGGTGCCAGGCAATGGCGCGATCATCCGGGGCGGCGCCTGAATCCAGGATGAATCCGCCGCACCGCACCGGGTTTGCTATCATGCTGGACCGGTTAACGCAGGGATACGGGCATGAAACGAGTCGCACAAGGCCGCATGGGCGGCTTCACCCTCATCGAAGTGATGGTGGTGGTGGTGATCCTCGGCATCCTCGCCGCGGTGGTGGTGCCGCGCATCATGGATAACCCCGACCGGGCGCGGGTAGTCAAGGCCAAGCAGGATATCCGCGTGCTGGAGAGCGCCCTCAATCTCTACAAGCTGGACGTATTCACCTATCCCACCACCGACCAGGGCCTGGAGGCGCTGGTGCAGCGTCCCGCCGACCTGCCGGACAACGCCCGCTGGAAGGAGGGCGGCTACATCGACCGCCTGCCCAACGATCCCTGGAACCGCCCTTACCAGTACCTGAACCCAGGCCAGAAGGGTCCGATCGACATCTATTCCCTGGGCGCCGACGGTCTGCCGGGTGGAGACGGCTTCAATGCCGACATCGGCAACTGGAACCTGGGCGAATAGCCTCGTCCAAGCCGGCTTCACTCTGCTGGAGGTGCTGGTGGTGGTGGTGCTGATCGCCATCATCACCAGCTTCGCCACCCTGGCGGTGCGCGCTCCCGATCCCCAGGAGCGTCTGGACGAGGAGGCGCGACGCCTGCTCGTCCGCCTCGAACTGGCGCAGCAGGAGGCCTGGCTGCGCGCCGAGACGCGGGGCGTGCGCTTCGCCCAGGACGGCTATCGTTTCCTGGTGCGCGATCGCCAGGGCAAGTGGCAGGCCCTGAGTGACGGCACACAGCCGGGCGCCTACCGCCTGCCTTCGGGCCTGAGCCTGCAGCTCAGCGTGGACGGCCAGCCGGTGCGACTGTTCGCGACCCTGGACGAGGACCAAGCCATGGACGCCACCCTGCAACAGCCGTCCGCAGGGCCACAGCCCCAGGTGCTGCTGGCCGGCGGCGAGGGCAGCGAGTTCGGCGTGGTGCTGGAAGCCGAGGCGCTGCGCCCCCATGCCGTCAGCGGCGATCTGAGCGGCGCCCTGCACGCCGAGCCGCTGCCATGAGGCGCCGCGCCCAGGCCGGCTTCACCCTGCTGGAGGTGCTGGTGGCACTGGCGGTGCTGGCCATCAGCCTGGGTGCGCTGATCCGCGTGGCCGGCTCGGCGCTGGACAGCGTCGGCTACCTCAAGCGCCAGACCCTGGCCGGCTGGGTGGCACAGAACAAGCTCAACGAACTGCTACTCGCCGCCGCCGGCAACAGCGCCGAGAGCGCCAGCGGCACGAGCGCCATGGCCGGTCGCGACTGGCACTGGCAGGTGCGGCTGCTGAATACCGCCGATCCCGACCTGCAGCGCATCGAAGTGAGCGTCGCCCTGGACGAGGGCGCCCCGCCTCTGGCCCATCTGGTGGGCTTCCGCCCGCGCCCGGCCGGTCCGTGAACACTTGCCGCCCGGCGCCGGCGGCAGCCGGCTTCACCCTGCTGGAACTGCTGGTGGCGCTGGCGGTGTTTGCCGTGGTGGCGGTGGCCGCCTACGGCGGCTTGGACAGTGTGCTCGTCAGCCGCGCCGCGGCCGAGGCGGAGAGCGCACGCCTGGCGCGGGTGCAGATGGCCCTGTACTGGCTGGAGCAGGACCTGGCCCAGGCTGTGCCGCGCCCGATCCGCGACGATTACGGTCAGCCCCAGCCGGCGCTGGCCAGCGATCCGCTGCAGCCCGAGTTCCTGCTACTCACCCGCACCGGCTGGAGCAATCCCCTGGGCCGGCCGCGCGCCGACTTGCAGCGGGTCGGCTACCGCCTGCAGGAGGGCCGGCTCTACCGCCGCTACTGGCTCACCCTGGACCGGGGCGTATACGCCGAGCCGCGGGAAACCCTGCTGCTGGAGAACGTGCGCGAGGTGCGGCTGCGCTTCCTGGACCAGGAGGGGCGCTGGCAGGAGCGCTGGCCGCCCGCCGGGGGGCACGACGACGATACCCTGCCCCTGCTGCCGCCGGCGCTGGAGCTGACCCTGATCCTCGCTGATTGGGGCGAGATCCCGCGGCTGCTGATCACGGGGGCACGATGAAGCGCCGTCCGCCCAAGCGCCAGTGCGGCGTCGCCCTGCTCACCGTGCTGCTGGTGGTCTTCCTGGCCGCCCTCACCGCCGCCTCCCTGGCCGAGCTGCAGCAGCTCGCCATCCGCCGCCACACCCTGCTCGCCCACCAGCGCCAGGCGCGCCTCTACACCTTGGGCGGCGAGCAGTGGGCGGCGCTGATCCTGCGCCGCGACCGCAAGGACAACCCGATCGACCATCTCGGCGAGGCGTGGGCGACCCTCAAGCCGGTGCTGGAGGTGGAGGGTGGCGTCCTGAGCGGCGCCATCGCGGATCAGCAGAGCCTGTTCAACCTCAACAACCTGGTCGACCAGGACGGCAAGCGCGACCCCAACATGGTCGCCGTGCTGCAGCGTCTGCTGGAACTGCTGGAGCTGGACCCGGCCCTGGCCGGTGCTATCCTCGACTGGATCGACCCGGATCAGGAGCAGACCGATCCCGGCGGCGCCGAAGATAGCATCTATCTGGTGCAGACCCCGCCCTATCTCGCCGCCAACCGTCCCTTCCAGAACCGCTCCGAGCTGCGCCTAGTGCGAGGCTTCGATGCCGCAAGCTATGCCAAGCTGGCGCCCTATGTCACCGCCCTGCCACAGGGCACCCGGCTCAACGTCAACACCGCGCCGACGCTGCTGCTCGCCGCCCTCTCCAGGCGCCTCGACCCCGGCGAGCTGGAGGGCGCGCTCGCACAGCGCCGGCGCCGGGGCTTCACCACCCTGCAGGAGTTCCTGGGCGCCGCCAAGCTTGCGGACCCTGTCATTCGCGACCAGAATCTTCTGCCGAACTATCTCGACGTAGCCAGCCAGTACTTCCGGGTGCGCATCGAGGCCCAGGTCGGGGATGGCCGCGCCCTGCTCACCAGCCTGCTCGCGCGCGACCCCGAGAGCGGCAACGTCCGGGTGCTCTGGCGTGCTTATGCCGACGAGGAGTGAATGAACCCCACCGTTCTGCTCATGCTCAGCCCCGACCAGCCCGGCCAGGCGCGCTGGCTAACCAGCGACGGCCTGCGTGGCAGCGGTGAGCTCGCGCAGCTCGCCGCCCTGCTCGGCGGCCGTCGGCTGCTGCTGGTGGCGCCGGCGGAGACAGTGCTGTTGTGCCGCGCCCGGGTACCGGGGCGTAACCGCGCCACTTGGCACAAGGCCGTGCCCTACGCCTTGGAGGAGCAACTAGCCGAAGAGGTAGAGGAGCTGCATTTCGCCCTGGGCGAACACTCCGACGGCGATGGTTGGCTGCCGGTGGCGGTGCTGCGCCATGCGCTGCTGCGCGACTGGCTCGGGCAGTGCGCCGCCGTGGGTCTACAGGCTACGGCGATACTGGCCGAGCCGCTGCTGCTGCCCTGGGATGGCGAACACTGGAGCCTGCTGCGCGACGGCGAACGCCTGGTGCTGCGCTGCGGCCCCTGGGACGGCTGCAGCGCCGATGCCGAGACCCTGCCGTTGCTGCTGCAACAGGCCCTGGCCGAGGCCGGCGACCATCCTCCGGCCGGTCTGCGGCTGTGGGGCGACAGCGCCGGCCTGCCCGAGCTGCCGCTGCCGCTGCTGCCGCAACCGGGTGGGATGACGGCGGCACTGCTGGCCGGCGCAGCGCCGGGCAGGCCGATGCTCAACTTGCTGCAGGGTCCCTACAGCGCCCAGGCCCGGCTCGGGCAGTGGCTGCGCCCGTGGCGGGCGGTGGCGGCCTTGGCAGCGCTGTGGCTGCTGCTGCAAGGCGGCCAGCAGGTGGCCGAGTACTGGCAGCTCAGCCGCGAGCAGAGCACCCTGCGCGCCGAGCTGGAACGGCTGTTCCGCGCTGCCGTGCCCAGCGCCCAGCGTGTGGTCAATCCCCGCGCCCAGATGGAGGCCCGGCTGCGCGAGCTGGGACGCCGCAACGGCGCAGGTAGCGACGACGGCGGCTTCCTGGAGCTGCTCTACCTGGGCGGGCAGCCGCTGGCCGGCCTCACTGGCGCCGATGCGCCACGGCTCAAGGCGCTGCGCTTCAACAACCGGCAGTTGGAACTGAGCTTGGAGGGTGGCTCCTTGGAGAGCCTTGATCGATTGCGCCAGCGCCTGTCCGGCCGGCCCGGTCTGGTCGCGGAGTTGCGCAGCAGCAAGCAGGGAGACAGGGTGGAAAGCCAGCTCACCCTGAAGAGGGGGGCCTCATGAGAGAGTGGTGGCTGGCCCGCGAGCCGCGCGAACGCTGGCTGCTGGGCGGCGGCGCGCTGGCCGCCGTGGCGCTGCTCGCCTACGCCCTGCTCTGGATCCCGTTCCAGCGGCACCTGGACGATGCACGCCAGAGCGTGGCGGCGCTGCGCCAGGACCTGGCTTGGATGCAGCAGGCGGCACAGCAATTGAGGCAACTGGAAACCGCCCGCGCCACCGCCAGGGGACAGGCCGGCGGTCCCGCTCCCTCGCTGCTTACCCTGGTGGATCTCACCGCCCGCTCCGCCGGGCTGGGCACCGCCCTCAATCGGGTCGAGCCGCAGGGCGACAGACAGGTGCGGGTACGCCTGGAGCAGGCGGCCTTCGATACCCTGTTGCGCTGGCTGGCGGAGCTGGAGCGCAGCCACGGCGTCACTCTGGTCAACGCCTCGCTGGAGCGCCTGGCCGAGAGCGGCCGGGTGAGCGCGCGCCTGGTGCTGCAGGGTCCGGGCGCATGACGCTCGGCCACTGCGACGCGCCGGTGTACGTCGGGCCAATTCCAGGAAACGCGGCATGAAGCGCGTGCTCGGCTATGCCCTAGTGGGCGTGCTTGCCTATCTGATATTCCTGGTGCTGCAGTTCCCCGCCACCGCCCTGTTTGGCCTGCTCGCCCCGCCGGGGCTGACGCTGCAAGCGCGCCAGGTGGAGGACAGTGCGCTCTCCGGTCAGGCCCGAGGGCTGCGCCTGGGCGACGGCGAGTGGGGCGAGCTAGCCTGGCGCTGGCAGCCCGCCGGGCTGCTGGGCGGGCGCCTGGAATATCGGCTGCAGGCCAGCGATGGTTCTCAGTCGGTCGAGGCCCTGGCCGGCATCGACTGGCAGCGCCGCTGGCGGGTACGCGAACTGCGCGGCC
>DATLYF010000109.1:0-23535 GCA_035575095.1 Candidatus Competibacteraceae bacterium | reverse complement strand
GGCCGATGCCGTGGCGCGCGAACTGGGATTCCAGCTCGGCCCGCCGCGCCGCCAGGTCGTTCAGGGTGGCGTAATAGGCGTGCTCGAACACCCGCCGGCGATTGGCAAAGCTGAACACGTTGGCGAAGAACAAGGTGGAATCGGCCGGATCCGGCTCGAACAGGACGATGTCGGTGCCGGCGTATTCGCGGGCGTACTTGGCCATGCCCACGCGCATGCGGGAGTGAATCATGGCACGCAGGGTCTGCGACAGCACCAGCGGCAGCCCGCCCTCCACCAGGCGCCGGCGCACGTGGCCGCGGGCGGCATCGAGACTGGCGTCGTAGGGCACGATGGGGTTGAGGCAGAGCATCAGGTCCACGCCCCGGTCCAGCGCCACCGAGGCGTGCAGGGTGCGCTGCAAGGCGCCGTCCACATAGTGGCGGCCGTCGATCTCCACCGGCGGATAGAGGCCGGGCAGGGCGGTGCTGGCCTGTACCGCCTTGGAGATGGGCACGTGATCGTAGCCGGGTGCGCCGAATTTCACCGAGCGTCCACTGTCCAGTTCCACCGCCACCACGTAGAGGCGCTGCCTGAGCGCACGGAAGTCGTTGCTGCGCCCGTCGCGGGCGAACACTTCGGCGAGGAATTGGTGGATGGCCTCGTTGTTGAACAGCCCGGTGGGCAGGGCCTGGCCGAGATGGGTAAGGGCCTCCAGCGCGCCCTGGCCGAAGGGATCGGCCAGATAGCGGCCGAGCGCCTGGCCAAGCAATAGCGGCAGCCGCCGTGCCCGCCGCCAGTACTCGGCGAAGGCCGGTATCATGAAGATCTCGGGATTGAGCGGGTGCTCGGCAGAATCGTTGTAGACCAGGATGCGCTCCATCTGCGCCACGCTCACCCGATTGGCCAGGGCGGCGGCGATCACCGCACCGGCGCTCACCCCGACGTAGACGGTGAGCTCGTTGAAGTCCAGCCCCTCCAGGGCATCCCCCAGGGCGCGCAGGGTGCCGATCTCGTAGATCATGCCCAACGGACCGCCACCGGCCAGGGCCAGGCCGATGCGGCGGCGCGAGGGCAGGGGAGCGGCGGCATGGGCGCTGTCGGCCATGGCGGGCCCTTAGCCGGCAGGGGTTTCCGGGGCGGCGTCCTTGGCGCTCTTGCCCTTGGCCCGGCTGGAGCGTTTGGGCTTACCGGCGCCGCCAGCCTCGGCCCCGGCCTCGGCTTCTGCAGCGGCCGCAGCGGCGGTCTTGGCGCGGCCGGGACGTCTGGCTTTGGCCGGCGTGGGTGTGGCGGGTGCGGTGGCCAGCTGCTCCAGGCGTGCCTCCAGGTTGGCCAGGCGCTCCTCCAGGGCCCGCATCTCGCGTTGCACCGGCACGCCGAGCCGGCCCAGGGCGCGCGCCACCCGGTCTTCGAACACCTTCTCCAGGTTGTCCCAGGCGGAACTGGCCTTGCCCTTGGCCTCCTCGACCCGGCCGCGCAGATCCTCCACCGTGGCCTCGGCGCTCTTCTTGGTGCGCGCCTCGATGGCGGCGCCCTCCTTCACCAGGGAGTCGAACAGCTTGCTGCCCTCGCTCTGGGCCCTGGCGAAGACGGCCAGACCGGCCAGCCAGATCTGCTGAGCGGAATCCAGGATGCCCTGTAATAGTTGCTTGTCGTCCATTTCTTTTTTCAGCTTTTTGGCCATGCGTCGTTCCTCTCGGGCTGGATTGCGCGACCGCCGGCGACAGCATCAGGTATCGGCTAGGACCGTCTCGGCACCCCCCGTAGGAGTGGGGTGCTGCGCTGGTATTCGCGCTTAAGTTGAATTACACCTAACGACCAAAGGACTTGCTGGGGCCTGGCTGCCCCCGTCCCGCTCAAAAGTGTAGCTGTCGGCGTTAGAACAAACACACTAGCGGCTCGCGGACCCGTCGACCGCTCTATACCCTGCGCCTGCACGTGACGCCGCGATGTTCCTCATTACTACCAATGTGGAGGTTGCTCCTTGGACAAAATCTGGCTCAAGCGCTATCCGCCCGGCGTGCCCGCCGAGATCGATCCCGACCGCTATCCATCCCTGGTGGACATCTTCGAGCAATCCTGTGCCAGGTTCCGCGAACGGCCGGCCTTTGCCAATCTCGGCCATGCCATGAGCTTCGCCGAGCTCAATGCCCGCTCCCGCGACATGGCGGCCTACTTCCAAAAGGAACTCGGGCTGAAGCGGGGCGAGCGAGTCGCGATCATGATGCCCAACCTGCTGCAGTATCCGGTGGTGCTGTTCGGCGTGCTGCGCGCCGGCCTCACGGTGGTCAATGTCAACCCCCTCTACACGCCGCGCGAGCTCAAGCACCAGCTCAACGACGCGGGGACCACGGCCATCGTCATCATGGCCAACTTCGCCCACGTGCTGGCCGAGGTCATCGCCGAGACGCCGGTCAAATACGTCATCGTCACCGAAGCGGGGGACATGCTGCCCTGGCTCAAGGGCACGCTGGTCAACGTTGTAGTGCGCTATCTGAAGAAGATGGTGCCGCCCTATCGCCTGCCTGGCGCCGTGTCGCTGCGTCAGGCGCTGGCCCGCGGCCGCGCTCTGGACTTCGAGCGGGTGCTGCTCGACGGCGAGGACCTGGCCTTTTTGCAGTACACCGGTGGCACCACCGGCGTGGCTAAGGGGGCCATGCTCAGCCATCGCAACATGGTGGCCAACACCGAGCAGATCTCGGCCTGGGTCGGCAGCGGCCTCGAGGACGGCCGTGAGGTGGTGATCACCGCCCTGCCGCTCTATCACATCTTCTGCCTGACCGTGAACTGCATGGTCTTCCTCAAGCACGGCGGGCTCAACGTGCTCATCACCAATCCGCGCGATATCCCCGGTTTCGTCGCCGAACTGGCCAGATGGCGCTTCACCGCCATCAGCGGCGTCAACACCCTGTTCAACGCCCTGGTCAACAACGAGGACTTCAAGAAGCTGGACTTCTCCTCGCTGAAGCTTGCCGTGGGCGGCGGTATGGCGGTGCAGCAGACGGTGGCCGAGCAGTGGCAGCGCATCACCGGCGTGCACCTGCTGGAGGGTTACGGGCTGACCGAGTCCTCGCCGGTGGTATCGATCAATCCTACCGATCTGCATCAGTACAGCGGCAGCATCGGCCTGCCGGTGTCCTCCACCGAGATCGCGTTGCGCGACGACGAGGGCCGCGAGGTGCCCCCAGGCGAGCCAGGCGAGCTGTGCGTGCGCGGCCCGCAGGTGATGCGCGGCTACTGGCAGCGCCCCGAGGAGACCGCTAGGACCCTGACGCCCGACGGCTGGCTGCTCACCGGCGATGTGGCGCGCATCGACGAGCAGGGCTTGCTCTACATCGTCGACCGCAAGAAGGACATGATCCTGGTGTCCGGTTTCAACGTCTATCCCAACGAGATCGAGAACGTGGTGGCCGGCTGCCCGGGGGTGCTAGAGGTGGCCTGCATCGGCGTGCCCGACGACAAGTCCGGCGAGGCGGTGAAGATCTTCGTGGTGCCCAAGCCGGGCGCCAATCTCAGCGCCGAGGCGGTGCGCGAGTACTGCAAGGAGAACCTCACCGGCTACAAGGTGCCCAGGCACATCGAGTTCCGCAAGGAGTTACCCAAATCCAACGTAGGCAAGATCCTGCGCCGCGAACTGCGCAGCTGAGGCGGGCGAACCGATCGGTGGGCCGGCGTGGGCGCGGTCTGCAGGCCGCGCGCTGAATGGGGCAGATATCTTCTGCGGCGGCCGCAGTTTGTGGTTACACTTGACCCAAGTCCTGCCCGGATCGCAGGCCGCGATACCGTAACCCGCTGCAACAACCGGGATAGCCACCCTGCCACTGCCCATGATGTCGACATCCGACGATGACCGCCGCCACCCATCGGCCTTCGTGGAGCACCTGGACATCAGCGAGCGGCAGCGGCTGGAGGAATCACGCCAGCAACTGCTGGACATCATGGAGGCGGTGTGCGACTACGTCTGGATCGTCGACGGCGACGGGCGTATCCGCTACGCCAACCACGCCGCCTGCGGGCTCATGGGGGTGGCGCGGCTGGAGGCGGTACTGGGCCGCGCGCTCGCCGAGGCCTGCGGCCAGGAGCCCGGCTGCCACCTGCTCGGCGACTGCCTGCGCAGCGCCCTGGCACAGGGTCACTATCATGGAGAGGTGGAGCTGCGCCGCAACGACGGCGGCGGCATGACCGTCTATCTGACGGTCAGGGCGCACCGCGATGCGCAGGGCCATCTCCGCTATCTCTCTCTGGTGATGCACGACATCTCCGAGCGCAAGCAGCGCGAGGAGGAGCTGAGCCGGCGCAATGCCGAGCTGCACCGGGCCTATTCCCAGCTCCAGGAAGCTCAGAACCAGCTGCTGCAGTCAGAGAGGATGGCCTCCATCGGCCAGCTCGCCGCTGGCGTCGCCCACGAGATCAACAATCCCATCGGCTACGTTTACTCCAACCTGGCGACTCTCGAAGACTACATCCGCAGCATCCTGGCCGCGCTCGAGTCCTACGAGCGGATGGTGGGACGGGCCGGGAGCCAGGCCGAACTGCTGGCCCAGTTGCGCGAGCGCCATGACCTCGACTACATCCTGCAGGATCTGCCGCAGTTGCTGGAGGAGTCCAAGGAGGGTATTGCGCGAGTCAAGAAGATCGTTCAGGACCTCAAGGACTTCTCTCACGGCGGCATCCCCGACGAATGGCAGTGGGCGGATATCCACCGCAGCCTGGACAGCGCCATCAACATCGCTTGGAACGAGATCAAGTACCGGGCCCGGCTGGAGAAGGACTACGGCGCACTGCCGAGTATCCAGTGCCTGCCCTTGCAGCTCAACCAGGTGTTTCTCAACATCCTGATCAACGCCGCTCACGCCATCGACCGCGACGGCCACATCACCGTGCGCACGCGCCCGCTGCCGGAGCAGATCTGCGTGGAGATCAGCGACAGCGGCTGCGGCATCCCCGCCGAGCACCTGGGGCGCATCTTCGAGCCGTTCTTCACCACCAAGCCGGTGGGCACGGGGACCGGTCTGGGACTGGCGCTGTCCTACGGCATCGTCAAGAAGCATAGTGGCAAGATCGAGGTGGAGAGCGCCGTGGGGGCGGGCACCACCTTCCGCATCCTGCTGCCGATCAGCCAGGAGCGGCGTGCCCAGGGCCGCTGAGGGGACAGTCTCATAGAGGCAGGCCAACACTCTCTCCCGCACCGGTGGCAACGGGTCTGGCGCTGCGCTCGGCTATGCTGGCTGGCGCCGCTGGTGCTGCTGGCGCTGCTCAGCGTGAACCTCTACCTGTGGCGGGCCCTGGACTGGCAGCGCGCGCAGTTCCGCGAAGAGCTCCTGAATGCCGTCGCCGCGGATGTAGCTCAGGCCCTGGAGGAGGGCTTACAGCAGCGGGTCGAGACTATCGTCCGCCTCGGCGAACGGTGGCGGATACGCGCCGCGCCGGTGGCCAAGGCCGAATGGGAACTGGAGGCGCAGCTCTATCTGCGCGATTTCCCGAGCATCCATGCGTTTGCCTGGGTCGACCCGGACTATACGGTGCGCTGGTGGATGGGGCGCGCGAAGAACAGCCTCGCCGGCCGCGATCTGAGTGATTATCCGGATCGCGCGGAGACCCTACACACGGCGCGGCAGCAGGATCGGCCGCTGCTCACGCCGCCCTTGCATTTGCTCAGCGGCGCGCAGGGCTATTTGATCGCGGTACCCGTCCGGGTGGGTGACGAGTTCGTCGGCTTTCTCGTCGCCAGCATGCATTTCAGCGTCCTGTTCGAACGCATCCTGTACAAGGCCGTGCCGGGCTTCGCCGTGGAGGTCCTGGATCGCGGGCACTCGCTGTATCGGCAGACCGATGCGTCGGAGGCCAGCGCCGTCCTCTATCAGAAGAGCCAGAAGCTTGCCTTGTACGGCCGGGAATGGGAAGTGCGTATCCGGCCGATAGGGCGGATGCTCGCGGCGTTCGATAGCCGGCTGCCGGAGCTGGTGCTCGGCGCCGGCGTGGTCGCGTCGCTGATGACCGCTTTTGCCCTGTATCTCGCCGGCCTGGCGCGCCGTCAGAGTCTCGGTCTGGCGCAGCTCAACGCCGAATTGCGCGAGGCCCGACAGCGCACCGAGGCCATCCTCAGCAGTATCGCCGATCCCTTCTTCTCCCTGGACCGGCACTGGCGAATCGTGCACTGCAACCGGCGGGCGGAGGAGTTGCTGGCGGCGGGAGGCGGCAGTCCGCTCGGACGCCGCTTCCACGAGGCGCTGCCGGTATGGGTCGATTCACCCCTGGAGCGGTGCCTGCAAGAGGCGCTCGCCACCCGTGCGCCGCAGCGCTGTGAGCTGTACCAGGAGCAGGCCGGGTGCTGGCTGGCGTTCCATGCCTATCCCTATGGCGAAGGGGTCTCCGTCTACGGCCGTGACGTTACCAGCCGCCGCCGGCACACCGCGCAACTGCAGGGCTTGAGCCGGGCGGCGGTGGCAATCAACAAGCTGCAGGATCGCGGGCATCTTTTGCAGTTGCTGGCCGATGAAGCGCGCGCGGTGATCGGCACCCATCAGGCAATGATGGTGTTCATCCGCGACGGCGACCCGTCACAGGCCATCGGCGCCGTCTCGCTGTCAGACAAGTACGCGGCCTGGCGCGACTATGACGTTGCCGGCGCCGGTGATACCTTCCTGCTCTGTGGCGAGAGTCCGGTGCTGCGTCTGACTCAGGCCGAGCTGGAGGCCCATCCGCGCTGGCCTGATTTCGCCAGGAAGGTGGCGCGGCAGCCGCCGCTGCGCGGCTGGCTGGCGGTGTCGTTGCGCGATGCCGCCGGCCGCCGCCTGGGACTGCTGCAGTTATCGGACAAGTATGATGGCGAGTTTACAGTCGAGGACGAGGCCATCGCGCTGCAGTTCGCCGCCATGGCGGCGGCGGTACTCGACAACATCCACCTGTACGAGAACGTCGTGCAAGCCCTCGATAGTCTGCAGGCGAGCAACAAGGAACTGCAGGACTTCGCCTTCGTCGCCTCGCACGACCTGCAGGAACCGCTGCGCAAGATCCAGGCATTCGCCGACCGGCTGCAGGAGCGGGCCGGGGCAAGCCTAGACGAGCAGAGCCGGGACTACCTGGCGCGCATGAACCATGCAGCGCGCCGCATGCAGACCCTGATCGACGATCTGCTGCTCTATTCCCGCGTTACCACCAAGGCCCGTCCCTTCGAGGTGGTTGCCCTCAGCCGGGTGGTGCGCGAGGTGCTGGTGGACCTGGAGGCGCTGATCGAGCAGTCCGGGGCGGACATCGAGGTGCTGGACTTGCCCACGCTGAAGGCCGATCCCACGCAGATGCGGCAACTGTTCCAGAATCTGCTGGGCAACGCCCTCAAGTTCCGGCGCCCCGGAGTGCCGCCGCGCATCCGGGTCTGGGCCGAGAGCGGCGGCGAGGGCGATGAGCGCGGGTCGTCCCGGGAGCGGTCGCTGTGCCGGGTCTGCGTGCAGGACAACGGCATCGGCTTCGACGAGAAATACCTGCACCGCATCTTCATCCCCTTCCAGCGCCTGCATGGACGGGCGCAATACGAGGGCAACGGCATCGGTCTGGCCATCGTCAAAAAGATCGTCGAACGTCACGGCGGCAGCGTCACGGCGCGCAGCCAGCCCGGCGTCGGCGCTACCTTCATCGTCACCCTGCCCGGGCAGCAGACCGGGGATGCGCCAGCTGGCCATGACGCGTCCGCAGGTCGTTCGTGCCGGAATGACTTAGTCTTATGAAAAACACCTTGGGGAGGGCAGGTATGGTGTTGCGAGAGCACTCATCCCCGGTCGCCGCGACGGGCGCGGGCAGAAGGCGCATTGCCATCCTGATGGCCGAAGATGATCCCGATGACCGCAGGCTGGCGCAGGAGGCCTTCGCCGAGAGCCGGCTGATCAATCATCTGCACTTCGTCGAGGACGGCGAGGAGCTGCTGGCCTATCTGCGCCGGCAGCCGCCCTATGGCGATGACCTGACCTATCCCATGCCCAGCCTGATACTGCTGGACCTCAACATGCCACGCCTGGACGGTCGCGAGGCCCTGGCCGAGATCAAGGCCGATCCGGCGCTGCGCCACATCCCCGTGGTGGTGCTACCACTTCCAAGGCGGAGGAGGATGTGCTGCGCTCCTACGACATCGGGGCCAGCTCCTACATCACCAAGCCGGTCACGTTCAAGGGCTTGATCGAGGTGGTCAAGACCCTGGGTCGCTATTGGCTGGAAATCGTCGAACTGCCGCAGACCCAGGACTACAAGGATGATGGCGCTGGCCCGGCCGCTTAGGCTTTTATTGATCGACGACGACGAGGATGACTATGTCATCACCCGCGACCTGCTGCAGCGCATGCGCGGCCTCGAGTGCCGGTTCGACTGGCGGGCCAGCTTCGAGGAAGGGCTCGCGGCGATCCTGAGCTGCGTCCACGACCTCTATCTGGTGGACTACCGGCTCGGCCCGCGCACCGGCATCGAACTGCTGCAGCAGGCCGTCGGCGCCGGCAACACGCGGCCCTTCATCATCCTCACCGGGCAGGGCGACTACGACGTCGATCTCGAGGCCATGCGGGCCGGCGCTGCGGACTATCTGGTCAAGGCCGGGCTCACCGCCGAGCAACTGGAGCGCGCGATCCGTTATGCCCTGGAGCGCTGCGACAGGCTCGAGGCCGAGGACAACCTGCGGCGCAGCGAGGCCCGCTTCCGTACCCTGTTCGAGGACAACGCCGATGGGCTGCTGGTGCTCGATCCCGAGGGGCGGGTGCTGCTCGCCAACCCGGCGGTGGAGGGGCTGATCGGACGTCATCCCGAGGAGCTGATCGGGATGCGCTACGATCTCGGCGCTCTGCGCGAGGGGATCAGCGAGATCGGGCTGGCCGGTGCCGACGGTGAGGGTCGTCACATCGAGATCCGCGCCGCCCACACCGGCTGGGCCGGGGGCGGGGCCTGGCTGTTGGCGCTGCGCGACATCACTGCGCGGCGCGCGGCGGAGCGGGAGTTGCGTCTGCGTGAGCAGGCGATCCAGGTCAGCAGCAACGGTATCGTGATCGTCGACATCCAGCAGCCCGGTCAGCCCATCACCTACGTCAACCCGGCCTTCGAACGCATCACCGGCTACCGGGCGGAGGAGGTCATCGGCCGCAATTGCCGCTTCCTGCAGGGCAGCGAGACCCAGCAGGCCGGCCTCAACCAGATCCGTCTGGCCCTGGCCGAGCGGCGCGAAGGGCATGCGCTCCTGCGCAACTACCGCAAGGACGGCAGCCTGTTCTGGAACGATCTGCATGTGGCACCGGTGCGCGATGAGAAGGACAGGGTGCGGCACTTCATCGGCATCATCAACGACATCACCGAGCACAAACGCTACGAGCTGGAAGTCGCCCATCGCGCCAGCCACGACTACCTGACCGATCTGCCCAACCGCCACTTGCTCGAGGACCGGCTGGCCCAGGCCCTGAATTTCGTGAGCCGGCTGCAGCGCATGCTGGCGGTGCTGTTCATCGATCTGGACCGCTTCAAACTGATCAACGACTCGTTGGGGCACGCCGTCGGCGATCAGGTGCTCAAGTGCATCGCCGAGCGCCTGCAAACCTGTGTGCGCCAGCAGGATACGGTGTCACGGCTAGGGGGCGACGAGTTCGTGGTGCTGCTCGTCGGGGTATTGCGCTTCGAGGATGTGCTGGTCACCACGCAGCGCCTCATCGACGCCGTCGTCCAGCCCATCTCCATCGAGCAGCACAACCTGTACCTGACCTGTAGCATCGGCATCAGTGTTTATCCCGAGCATGGCGACGATCCGCTGAAACTGATTCAGTACGCCGACCTGGCCATGTACCGCGCCAAGGAGCAGGGGCGCAACAACTACCAGGTGTTCAGCGACGAGTTCGAGCACAAGCTCTACGACCGCCTGAGCATCGCCCACCGCCTGCGCGATGGGCTCGACAAGGGCGAGCTGATGCTCTACTACCAGCCGCAGGTGAGCGCCGTCACCGGCGAGATTGTCGGCGTGGAAGCGCTGATCCGCTGGCACCGTCCCGATACCGGCATCCTCAACCCCGATCGCTTCATTCCCATCGCCGAAGACAGCGGGCAGATCGTGTCCATCGGTTCCTGGGTGCTGGAGGAAGCCTGCCGTCAGAACCGGCATTGGCGGGAGGCGGGGATCTCCAGTTTCAGCGTGGCGGTCAACATCTCGTCGCTGCAGTTCCAGCGCCCCAACTTCGTCGACGAGGTCAAGCGCGTGCTGACCGTTACCGGGCTGGAGCCCCAGTTCCTGGAGCTGGAGCTCACCGAGAGTATCGTCATGGAGAACGCCGAGCGGGTCATCGCCACTTTGCGTCAGCTCAAGGCGCTCGGTGTGAAGGTGACCCTGGACGACTTCGGCACCGGCTACTCCAGCCTGAGCTATCTGAAGAAGTTCTCTATCGACAAGATCAAGATCGACCGCTCCTTCGTCAAGGACGTCTCCACCAACAGCGATGATGCCGCCATCGCCCGCTCCATCATCGCCATCGCCCACCACCTCAGGCTCAGGGTGATCGCCGAGGGGGTGGAGAGCGAGGCGCAGATCGGCTATCTGCGCAAGAACCATTGCGACGAGTTCCAGGGCTTTTATTTCTGCCATCCGCTGCCGCCGCAGCAGGTGGAGGAGGTGTTGCGCCGGCGCCGTCTGGTGCCCGCTGCCCTAAGCGCGGCATCCGATGCGGCCCGCACCGTGCTGCTGGTGGATGACGAGGAAAACATCCTGCGTGCCCTGCAGCGAGTGCTGCGCCGCGACGGTTACCGCATCCTCACCGCCACCAATGCCGACGAAGGCTTCGAGATCCTAGCCAGGCACGATGTCCAGGTAATCATCTCCGACCAACGCATGCCGGGCATCAACGGCACCGAGTTCCTCAGCCGGGTCAAGGACATGTACCCCGAGACCATGCGCATCGTGCTGAGCGGCTATACCGACCTGCATTCGGTGACCGAGGCCATCAACCGCGGCGAGATCTACAAGTTCCTGACCAAGCCGTGGGAGGACGAGGTGCTGCGCGCCAACGTGCAGGAGGCGTTCCGCACCCACGCGCGCAAGCACGAACGGGAATGATACGGATTACAAAAAATACTGCCCCTTTCCCGCGGGCGGGAGAGAGGACACGAGCAGGGTACGGATACCAGCAGAATCCGGCCGTTAGTTACTGCTAGAGAGCGGCGTCGTCGAGGAGGATGGCCCCATCGGGGCCCCAGTTGACTCGGGTGATGCCGGGGTGCTCCTGCTCCAGGCGGCGCAGCTCCCTTTCCTGGGCGCACAGCCGGCTGCGCTGGACCTGTACCAAATCGGTCAGACGCTGGTTCTCCAGCAGCAGGGCGCGGTGGCGCAGCGCCTGGATAACGGCGTTGTGCAGTTCGAAGGGGTGCCAGGGCTTGTTGATGAAGCGAAAGATCTGGACCCGGTTGAGGGCGCCGCTGAGCGCATCCAGATCGGCGAAACCGCTGAGGAGAAGGCGGGCGGCATCCGGCTGCAGGTCCATGCAGCGGCCGAGAAACTCGAGGCCGTCCAGGCCCGGCATGCGATAGTCGGCCAGGACCAGGTCGAAGCGGGTCTGCGCCGCCCGTTGCAGGGCCGCCTGGGGATCGTCGAAGGTCTCCACCGCCAGCGGCTGCCAGCTCGGTTCAGTGCTGTCCAGGCGTTTCAGGGAGCGCTGCAGGGTGCGGAGGATGGCGGGTTCGTCGTCGACGATCAGCAAGCGATACATGGGTGGACTCGAGCGGTTGGATCAAGGGTTCATACGGAGTGCGGTGCTTGCGGCAAGTGCAGGCGGCGCGGCTAGGGTGGCGGCTTCAGGTACTGCGCCAGATAGCGCTCGATCTCCGCCTCGATACGTCCCCGCAGCGGCAACAGGAACCAGCCCAGATAGGCCTGCAGGCGAATCTCCTCGGGCAGCACCGCGATCTGTCCCTGTACCCCGCTGCCGTGACGAAAGTGCAGCACGTCCCCCTCCCAGTGGTATTCCAGAGCGAATTTCGTACTGAGGTGCGTGGCGACCTCCAGGGCCGCCTGCCGTGCCTGTTCGTGACTGAGGTGATGGGTACGCCGGATACGGATAGGGGTCATGGTGCCGAGATCGTGATGTTTTTGTCATCAGTATAGCGATCGCCCGTATGGTGGCGGTTGCTTGACAAGAATTCAAACGATCGTATGATTCAAACAGATGTTTGATCGAGATTTGACGTGATGCAGGACGACACCCGGGAACGCATACTCGAAGCCGCCGAGGCCTTGTTCGCCGAGCACGGCTTTTCCCGCACCTCGCTGCGCGCCATCACCGCCAGGGCCGGGGTCAACCTGGCCGCGGTGAACTACCACTTCGGTTCCAAGCATGCACTGATCCAGGCAATCTTCACCCGCCGCCTGGAGCCCATCAATCAGGAGCGTCTGGCCCGGCTGGAGGCGTTGCGCCGCCAGGGCAGGGCGGATCTGGAAGCGATCCTGGAGGCGTTCATCGCCCCCACCCTGAAGTCGGAGAAGGACCATCACCCCGGCGAGGTGCGCTTCATGCGCCTGCTGGGCCGCACCCATGCCGGCGCCGCCGACGCCTTGCGCGACTTCGTCCACGGCCTCTACGCCGAGGTGCTGGCCGCCTTCGAGCAGGCCCTGGTCGAGGCGCTGCCCGAGCTCCCGCGGCTGGAATTGCACTGGCGGCTGCATTTCCTGATGGGGGTGGTGTCTTTCACCATGGCCGGTACCGACACCATGCGTCTGTTCACCGACTGCCATCTGCCCGAGGCCGGCGACCGCGAGGCCCTGCTGCGCCGGCTGATTCCCTTCCTCGCCGCCGGATTGCGCGCTCCGCTAGCGCCGACCGAGCGCCGACCGTCGCTGCCCTGAGCGGCGGGTTCCCCCATCTCGAACCCTGGAGACGCCGCGGCGTCCCACCCAATAGGAGGTCGTCACGTCATGAGTGGAATGCTCGCCAACCTGCGGCAGCGTCTGATCAGCAAGCCGCTGCTGGCTTGGTATGGCAAGGTACTGCCGCCGATGTCGGACACCGAGCGGGAAGCCCTGGAGGCCGGCACCGTGTGGTGGGATGCGGATCTGTTCTCCGGCCGGCCGGATTGGGACAAGTTTCTCGCCAGTGCCAAGCCACGGCTCTCGGTCGCGGAGCAGGCCTTTCTCGACGGCCCGGTGGAGGAGCTGTGCCGGATGCTGGATGACTGGCGGATCAGCGAGGAGCTGCGCGATATCCCGCCGGAAATCTGGCATTACATCAAGGAGCAAGGCTTCCTCGGCATGATCATCCCCCAGGAATACGGCGGTCTGGGCTTCTCCGCGCTGGCCCATTCCGCGGTGGTGATGAAGATCTCTACCCGCTCCATCGCCGCCGCCATCTGCGTGATGGTGCCCAACTCCCTGGGGCCGGGCGAGCTGCTGCTGCACTACGGCAGCCCGCGCCAGAAGAACCACTATCTGCCGCGCCTGGCCCGCGGCGAGGAGATCCCCTGCTTTGGCCTCACCGGCCCTTGGGCCGGCTCCGATGCCGCCGCCATGCGCGACTACGGCGTGGTCTGCTGGGGTGAGCACCAGGGCAAGCGCACCCTGGGCATCCGGCTCACTTGGGAGAAGCGCTATATCACCCTGGGGCCGGTGGCCACGCTGCTCGGCCTGGCCTTCAAGCTCGCCGACCCGCAGCGGTTACTGGGCGAGCAGGAAGAGCTCGGCATCACCTTGGCGCTGGTGCCCGCCGATCATCCCGGCGTGCACATCGGCCGCCGCCACTGGCCGGCGCGCCAGGCCTTCCCCAACGGCCCCAACTGGGGCAAGGACGTGTTCATCCCCCTGGAGTGGGTGATCGGTGAACGTGACGGCATCGGCCAGGGCTGGCGCATGCTCATGGACTGCCTGGCCGCCGGCCGCTCCGTCTCGTTGCCCTCGCTGTCCACCGGGGCGGCCCGCTACTGCGCCCGTGTCACCGGCGCCTACGCCCGCATCCGCAAGCAGTTCAAGATGCCCATCGGCCGCTTCGAGGGGGTGGAGGAGGCGCTGGCGCGCATCGCCGTGCACGCTTATGTGCTCGATGCCGCCCGGCAAATTACCTGTGCCGCGGTGGATGCCGGCGAGAGGCCCTCGGTGCTTTCGGCCATCGTCAAATACCACTTCACCGAGCGCATGCGCCAGGCGGTCAACGACGCCATGGACGTGCACGGCGGCAAGGCCATCTGCGACGGCCCCAGCAATTACCTGCTCAACGGCTATTACGCCCTGCCCATCGGCATCACCGTGGAGGGCGCCAACATCCTCACCCGCAGCCTGATCATCTTCGGTCAGGGGGCGATCCGCTGCCATCCCTGGTTGCTCCAGGAGATGCAGGCGGCGCAGGCAGGCGACCTGGCCGGCTTCGACCGGGCGCTGTTCGGCCACCTCGGCTTGACGCTGCGCAACCTGGGGCGGGCTATCTGGCACGGCCTGACTGGCAACCGCTTCGCCGCCGCGCCGGATGCCGCCGCCCCGGAGCTGATCGGCTACTACCGGGCGCTGTCCCGCTACAGCGCCGCCTTCGCCCTGGTGGCGGACTGTGCCCTGCTCATCCTCGGTGGCGAACTGAAGCGCCGCGAAAAGCTGTCGGCGCGCTTCGGCGACATCCTCAGCGAACTCTACCTGAGCTCTTGCGTGCTCAAGCGCTTCGAGGACGACGGTCGGCCCGCCGAGGATCTGCCGCTGGTGCACGCCGCCTGCCAGCAGAGCCTGTACACCATCGAGCGGCGCTTCGACGACATCCTGGCCAACTTCCCCGCGGCTGTGCTGGGCGGGCTGCTGCGCCGGCTGGCCTTCCCCTGGGGGCTGTGTCGCCGTCAGCCGTCGGACCGGCTCGGCCAGCAGTGCGCTGGCCTGCTGCTCAGCCCCTCCGCGGCCCGCGACCGGCTCACCAGCGGCATCTTCATCGGCCAGGGAGCCGAGGATGTCACCGGCTGCCTGGAATACGCTCTGGACAGGGTGCTGGCTGCCGAGGCAGCGGAGCACAGGCTGCGCGCCGCCGACTTCGACGGCACGCCGCGGGAGGCGCTGCAGGCCGGTCTCATCAACGAGGTGGAGGCCCAGCTCCTGGCAGAGGCCGAGCGCGCCACCTACAGGGTGATCAGGGTGGACGACTTCGATGCGGCGGAACTCAGCCGCCGCCAGAGCGCCCGGCCGGGACGATCCCAGGCGGTGTCCGGCTGACGGCCACCCCGATGGGGGGGGAGTAGGAATGAGGGCCTGTCGATAATGGTCCTCGGCCCGGATGCGGTGTCCGGCAGCCCGATACGCTATGGCTATGCTTGAGGCAGGGACGGGGCGCTGCCCATTCCGGTGCGGTGGAGATTTCGCCGCGCCCCGGCTCCCTCGCTGGCTGGATAGAGAAAGACACAAGCAACGACCGACTGAACCAAGGAGAGAGAGAATGATGCATCTCAGACCCAGCGCTTCCGTGCGTGTCCTGAGTCTTGCCGGGTTGCTGGCGGCAGGCAGCCAGGCGCATGCCGCCGGTTTCCAGCTGACCGAGCAGAGCGTCACCGGCCTGGGCCGCGCCTTTGCCGGTGCCAGTCTAGTCGCCGACGACCTGTCCGCGGCCTTCTACAATCCGGCCGATATGATGCTGCTCGATGCTGGCACCCAGGTGCAGGCCGGCGTGACCTTCATCTCCGTCGAATCCGAGTTTCACGACCGCGGCTCCTTCCAGAGCCTGCCGACTCCGAGCGGGCGCGTCTCGGTGCCCTCCCGCGGGCTTGCCGATGACGACGGCGGTACCGACAACTTCGTGCCCAATCTCTACGCGGTGACCGACCTCGACGAGCGTATCCGGGTGGGACTGGCCATCACCGTACCCTTCGGGCTGCGCACCGAGTACGCCGACAACTGGGTGGGCCGTTATCACGCCCTGGAGTCGGAGCTGAAAACCATCGACATCAGCCCGTCCATCGCCTACCGGGTCAACGAGCAGTTCTCCATCGGCGCCGGTGTGAGCTTCCAGTACGCCGAGGCCACCCTCAGCCAGGCCATTTTCACCGGCACCCCTGAGGACGGCAAAGTGGAGATCACCGCCGACGACTGGGGTTTCGGCTTCAACCTGGGCGCCACCTACGAGCTGTCCAGGGACACCCGTTTCGGCCTCAGCTACCGCTCCAAGGTCAAGCAGACGGCAGAAGGTGACCGGGAGCTCAGCGGCGTCGGCCCGCTGTCTGGCACCGTCGGCGCCGAGGCTACCGTGGAGCTGCCGGAGACCGTGTACCTGACCGCCTACCACCGCTTCGATCCCAACTGGTCGCTGCTGGGCACGGCGCGCTGGACCAAGTGGAGCCGCTTCGATGAGCTGCGCATCAAATTCGATAATGGCAGCCCCGACGCCGTCACCGTGGAGAACTGGGACGACACCTGGTTCTTCTCCTTGGGCGTGCAGTACGCCTACAGCCCGGACCTGACCCTGCGCGCCGGCGTGGCCTATGACAATGCCGCGGTGCCCGATGCCGAGCATCGCACCCCGCGCATCCCCGATACCGACCGCACCTGGCTGGCCCTGGGCGCGAGCTACAAACCCTCGCAGAACCTGAGCCTGGACGTGGGCTATGCCCATCTGTTCGGCGAGGATGTGGATATGCGCAACACCCTGCCGATCGCCCGCACCGCGGGCGGGGCGGTGCTGGATACGCTGATCGGCGAGTTCGAGGGCAGCACCGATATCCTCGGTGCCCAGCTGACCTACCGCTTCTGACGAGCCAGGGCTGGGGTGGGGGTGCCCCGGCCCGTTCCCCATCAACCCCGATCCCGAACCTGAGGAGTTGCTGCATGAATCGCGGATGCTACGTGCGCAAGGTGGCCGTGCTCGGTGCCGGCGTCATGGGCGCGCAGATCGCCGCCCATCTGGTCAATGCCGATGTGGAGGTGATGCTGTTCGAGCTCGCTGCCAAGGGGGGCGATGCCAACGGCAATGTGCTCAAGGCCATCCAGAGCCTGGCCAGGCTGGAGCCCTCACCGTTGGCCAGTCGCGGGCGCGCCGCCCTGATCCAGCCGGCCAACTACGATGAGCATCTGGAGCGGCTGCGCGGCTGCGACCTGATCATCGAGGCCGTCGCCGAGCGCATGGACATCAAGACGGGCCTGTACGCCCGCATCGCCCCCTATATCCACGAGCAGGCCATCTTCGCCAGCAACACCTCCGGCCTGAGCATCGATGCGCTGGCCAGGGCCCTGCCAGAGAACCTGCGTTCCCGCTTCTGCGGCATGCACTTCTTCAACCCACCGCGCTACATGCAACTGGTGGAGCTGATTGCGAGCCAGGCTACCGATGCACGGGTGCTGGATCGGCTGGAGACCTTTCTCACCACCACCCTGGGCAAGGGCGTGATCCGCGCCAAGGACACTCCCAACTTCATCGCCAACCGCATCGGCGTGTTCTCCATCGTCGCCACCATGGCGCACACCGCGCGCTTCGGCCTGCCCCTGGATCTGGTCGATGCGTTGACCGGCCCGCTCATTGGCCGCCCCAAGAGCGCCACCTATCGCACCGCCGACGTGGTCGGCCTGGATACCCTGCGCCATGTGGTGGAGGGCTCGGCCCAGGTGCTCAAAGACGATCCCTGGGTGGACTACATGCACCTGCCGGCCTGGTTGCACCGGCTGATCGAGAAGGGCGCGCTGGGCCAGAAGAGCGGCGCCGGCCTCTATCGCAAGGATGGTAAAACCATCTCGGTGCTCGACCCGGACAGCGGCCAGTACCGCCCCGCCGGCGCCGAACCCGATGCCGAAGTGCTGGCCATTCTCGGGCGCAAGGACCCGGCGGAGAAGTTCGCCGCGCTGCGCGCCAGCCCCCATCCCCAGGCCCAGTTCCTGTGGGCCATCCACCGCGACGTGTTCCACTATGCCGCGCACTGGCTGGCAGAGATCGCCGACAACGCCCGCGATCTGGATCTCGCCATCCGCTGGGGGTTCGGCTGGACCCGGGGGCCGTTCGAGATCTGGCAGGCCGCCGGCTGGCGGCAGGTGGCGGGCTGGATCGACGGGGACATCGCCGCCGGCAAGACGCTGGCGACCACGCCGCTGCCGGCGTGGGTAGGTCAGGTGTCGGCGGTGCACACGCCGCAGGGTTCCTGGTCGGCCGCTGAAGGCCGCTACAAAGGCCGCTCCGAGCTGGCGGTCTATCGGCGTCAGCTCTGGCCCGAGCGGGTGCTAGGCGAGGCCGCGCCCGCCCTGGGCGAGACCGTGTTCGAGAACGAGGCCGTGCGGCTCTGGCACACGGGCGACGGGATCGCCGTGCTGAGCTTCAAGAGCAAGATGCACGCCATCGGCGATGACGTGCTCGCCGGGACCCTGGACGCCCTCGGCATCGCCGAGGAGCGCTTCCGTGCCCTGGTGATCTGGCATCCCGAGGCACCGTTCAGCGCCGGCGCCAACCTGGCGCAGATCGCTCCGGTGCTGGCCGCCGGCGACTTCGCCGGCTTCGAGCAGGCGGTGGCTAGGTTCCAGCAGACCACCAGCGCCTTGCGTTACAGCGCCGTGCCGGTGGTGGCGGCGGTGCAGGGCCTGGCCCTGGGCGGCGGCTGCGAGTTCCTGATGCACTGCGACCACGTGGTGGCGGCGCTGGAGAGCTACATCGGCCTGGTCGAGGTGGGCGTGGGTCTGATTCCGGCCGGCGGCGGCTGCAAGGAGCTGGCGCAACGGGCGGCGCGGGAGGCCAAGGGCGGCGACCTGCTAGCGTTCCTTAAGCAGTACTTCGAGACCATCGCCAAGGCCACGGTCGGCAAGAGCGCCGAGGAAGCCCAGGAGCTCGGCCTGCTGCGTGCCTGCGATACGGTGATCTTCAATCCGCACGAGCTGCTGCACGTGGCCAAGGCCCAGGCGCTGGCCCTGGCCGAGCGCGGCTACCGGCCGCCGCTCAAGCGGCAAATCCCAGTGGCGGGCCGACCCGGTATCGCCACCCTCGAGACCGCGCTGGTCAACATGGTCGAGGGCGGCTTCATCTCCGAGCACGATTACCTGATCGGCTGCAAGCTGGCCGAGGCCCTGTGCGGCGGCGACGTGGAGCCGGGCACCCTGGTGTCTGAGGACTGGCTGCTGTGGCTGGAGCGCAAGGCCTTCGTCGCGCTGGCCCGCACCGACAAGACCCAGGCCCGCATCACGCACATGCTCAAGACCGGCAAGCCGCTACGTAACTGATATCCCCCTTATACCCCCACCCTGGCCTTCCCCCGCGAGCAGGGGAGGGCAGGGCTCAGGAGAGACGTTCATGACCCGACAGATCCAGGATGCCTACATCGTAGCCGCCGTGCGCACCCCGGTGGGCAAGGCCCGCGGCGTGTTCCGCACCACCCGTCCCGATGACCTGCTGGCCCACTGCATCCGCGGCGCGCTGGCACAGTGCCCCGGCCTCGACCCGCGCGAGATCGGCGATGTCATCGTCGGCTGCGCCATGCCCGAGGCCGAGCAGGGCCTCAACGTGGCCCGCATCAGCCTGCTGCTGGCCGGCCTGCCGGACAGCGTGCCCGGCGTCACCGTCAATCGCTTCTGCGCCTCCGGCCTGCAAGCGGTGGCCATGGCCGCTGATCGTATCCGCCTGGGCGAGGCCGAGGTGCTGATCGCCGGCGGCACCGAGACCATGAGCCTCATTCCCATGATGGGCAACAAGGTTTCCATGAACCCGGCCATCTTCGCCGGCGACGCCAACCGCGGCATCGCCTTCGGCATGGGCCTGACCGCCGAGAAGGTGGCCGAGCGCTGGCAGATCTCGCGCGAGGACCAGGACCGCTTCGCTCTGGAGAGCCACCACAAGGCCCTCAAGGCCATCGCCGCAGGCGGTTTCAAGGACGAGATCCTGCCCTATACCGTGGAGACCCACCTGCCGGGCGCGGTGGGTGGCGAGGTGGTGATCGAGCGCAAGGTGGTCGATACTGACGAGGGACCGCGCCCCGACACCAGCCTGGAGGGCCTGGCCAGGCTCAAGCCGGTGTTCGCCGCCCGCGGCTCGGTTACCGCCGGCAACAGCTCGCAGATGTCCGATGGCGCCGGTGCCGTGGTGCTGATGAGCGAGCGCATGGTCAGCAGGCTGGGCCTGAAGCCCCTGGCTCGCTTCCTCGGCTTCGCCGTGGCCGGCGTGCCGCCGCAGATCATGGGCATCGGCCCCAAGGAGGCTATCCCGCGAGTGCTGAAGCAAGTCGGGCTGCGGCAGCAGGATCTGGACTGGATCGAGCTCAATGAGGCGTTCGCCGCCCAGTCGCTGGCGGTGATGCGCGATCTCGAGCTCAACCCCGCGGTCGTCAATCCCTTGGGCGGCGCCATCGCGCTCGGCCACCCCCTGGGCGCCACCGGCGCCATCCGCACCGCCACCCTGGTGCACGGCCTCAAACGTACCGGCAAGAAGTACGGCATGGTCACCATGTGCATCGGCACCGGCATGGGGGCGGCAGGAGTGTTCGAGGCGCTTTGAGGGGGAAACGATCGATGACCATCATCAAACCGATGGCCCTGGCCCTGCTCCTGGTGGCCGGCGCCGCCCAGGCGGTGGAGGTGGGCGGGGTCAGGCTACCTGACGAGGCCAAGGTGGACGGGCAGAGCCTGGTGCTCAACGGCGCCGGGGTACGCAGCAAGTTCTTCGTCAAGGTCTACGCCGGCGCCCTGTACCTGCCGGCCAAGGCCGGCACCACGGCCGCGGTGCTGGGGCAGAAGGGAGCGAAGCGCATCCTCATGCGCTTTATCCACGACGAGGTGGAGAAGACCAGACTGGTGGAGGCCTGGAACGACGGCTTCGCGGGCAACAACAGTGCGGCCGAGCTGGCCAGGCTCAGAGAGCGCATCGCCACCTTCAACAGCTTCTTCGACACCATGAGGCAGGGCGAGGAGATCGTCCTCGACCTCAAGGCCGACGGCTCCACCCAGGTGACAGTCAAAGGCCAGCTCAAGGGGACGATCCCAGGTGCCGACTTCCAGGCTGCGCTGCTCAAGATCTGGCTGGGCGACAAGCCGGCCGACAGCGGGCTGAAGAAGGGGATGTTGGGACAGTAGGGAGAGGGGATCTCTCGCTGGAACGGACTGATGCCCGAACGAGCCTACGACTTCGACCAGGTGGTGATCGGCTCCGGCTTCGGCGGGGCCTGCAGCGCCCTGCGCCTGTCGGAGAAGGGCTATCGGGTGCTGCTGCTGGAGAAGGGCCGGCGCTGGCGCGATGAGGATTTCCCCACGACTAACTGGAACCTGAAGCGCTACCTATGGGCGCCGTGGCTGGGCTGTACCGGGCCGTGGCAGCTCACCTTCACCCCCAAGGTGCTGGCCCTGCACGGCGTGGGGGTGGGCGGCGGCTCGCTGATCTATGCCAATACCCATCTGATCCCGCCCGACGAGGTGTTCCAGTCGCCGCCCTGGGCGCGCATCCGCCCGCATTGGAAGGCGGCGCTGCTGCCGTTTTACGGCCTGGCGCTGCGCATGCTCGGAGTGGTGCGCAACGAGTACCGCAACCGCGCCGACGAGGTGCTCGCGGAGGTCGCCGCAGAGATGGGCCGCGGCGCCACCTTCGGCACGGTGAATTCCGGCATCTATTTCGCTGCCGCTGGTCAAGTCGCGGCCGATCCGTACTTCGCTGGCGCCGGTCCGCCACGCCACCCTTGCATCTATTGCAGCGGCTGCATGGTGGGTTGTTGCCACAACTTCTGACTGCCATATTGGAGAGAGCATGCGTACCTTGAAAGACAAGACCCTGTTCATCAGCGGCGGCAGCCGCGGCATCGGCAAGGCCATCGCCCTGCGCGCCGCCCGCGACGGCGCCAACGTGGTCATCGCCGCCAAGACCACCGAGCCCCATCCCAAGCTGCCCGGCACCATCTATAGCGCCGCCGAGGAGATCGAGGCCGCCGGCGGACGGGCGCTGCCGCTGGCCGTGGACATCCGCGACGAGGCGCAGGTGTATCGGGCGGTGGAGCAGACAGTGGCGCGCTTCGGCGGTATCGACGTGCTGGTCAACAACGCCAGCGCCATCAACCTCACCGGTACCCTGGAAACGCCAATGAAGCGCTTCGACCTGATGTTCGGGGTCAACGTGCGCGGCACCTTCCTCTGTTCCCAGGCCTGCATCCCGCATTTGCTGAAGGCGGAGAATCCGCACATCCTCAACCTGGCGCCGCCGCCGACGCTGAACCCGCGCTGGTATAAGGACCACCTGGCCTACACCATGGCCAAGCTGGGCATGAGCCTGTGCGTGCTGGGTATGGCCGAGGAATTCCGCGACCAGGGCCTTGCGGTCAACGCCCTGTGGCCGCGCACCGTGATCGCTACCGCAGCGATCCAGATGATCCCCGGGGTACAGCCGGAGAACTGCCGCAAGGAAGACATCCTGGCCGATGCCGCCCATGCCATCCTGACCCGCGACAGCCGCAGTTGCACCGGTAACTTCTTCATCGACGAGGAAGTGCTGGCCGAGGCCGGCATCACCGATCTGTCCGGTTACGCCGTACAGCCCGGCGCGCCGCTGCTGCCTGATATCTTCCTCGACTGAGGCCTGCATGGCGGGCAGGCAGGAGCCTGTCCCCGCCGCTGCGCTGTATTTCGTGTGGATTTCTGCTTGCCCGCTGCTAAGTTTTCTCCATCCCTGGCGAGAGGAGGGCAGTGCCATGACGAGATCGGGATATGCGCACGCGCTGTCAATGCTGGCCATGCTCTGGCTTGCCGCAGGCGCCCAGGCCGCGGGGGACCTCACCCAGCAGCAGCCGGTCGACGTGAAGGTCGAACTGGGCAACAAAGACGACGCCCTCAAGTTCTTCCCCGAGGCCATCCAGCTGGAGACCGGCAAGCTCTACCGGCTGACGCTCTCCAACCCCAGCCCCCAGAAGCACTATTTCTCCTCCGAGGGTCTGGCGCAGGCGGTGTTCACCCGCAAGGTTCAGGTCAATGGCAGCGACGGCAAGGCCATTGCCGAGGTCAAGGGTGTCGTCCGGGAGATCGAGGTCTACCCCAACGGCACTACCGAATGGTGGTTCGTCCCGGTCAAGGCCGGCGAGTTCGGCGATCTGAAGTGCACTATCGCTGGCCATGCCGAGGGGGGCATGGTGGGCAAGATCTCCGTCAAGTGAGCCGCCATGAGACTGTATCTCGTGCAACACGGTGAGGCCTTGCCGGAAACGGTGGATCCCGAGCGGCGCCTGAGCGAGCGGGGCCGGCAGGATGTGACTCGCCTGGCCGGATTCCTCGACAGGAGCGCTGGAGCGTGGCCTGGATGCTGCGGCCGGAGCTGCTCGGGGGCTGAGCGGAATCGTCTGCCGAGAGCTGGCAATCCATGACCGCCGATCGAGCAAGGCTGCACAACGCCGTGCTGGCCCTGATCCTGCTCTCGACGATCTGGGGCTACAACTGGGTGGTGATGAAGGAGGTGCTGCGCTACGTCGGGCCGTTCGATTTCGTGGCATTACGTACGGTCTTGGGGACGCTGGCCCTGTTTGCCGTCCTGCTGTGGCAGCGCCGATCCCTGCGCCCGGTGGCGTTCAGAGCCACATTGCTCCTGGGGCTACTGCAGACCGCGGGGTTCATGGGCCTCACCCAGTGGGCGCTGGTCAGCGGCGGGGCCGGAAAGACCGTGGTGCTGGCCT
>DATLYF010000108.1:0-11830 GCA_035575095.1 Candidatus Competibacteraceae bacterium | reverse complement strand
GGGGGATTACCTGGTGGAGAGCGTGCTGCGCCAGGCCGACCGCAGCGAGCGCCACCTGCACATCACCCACCACACCCTGCAGAGCATCGGTACCGTGGCCTACACCGTGCTGGCGGTGGACGACGCGGGCGTGGCCGTGGCCATGGAGCACCACTATCCGCTGCGCCCGGCTGGGGTCAACGCCCTGGTGGAGCGACTGCGCCAGCGCTGCGAGGAACTGGATCTGACCCGCGAGGTGGTACATCCCGGCGGGCTGGTGCATGCCCCCGCCCTGCGTCAGTTGCGTCCGGCCGGCCTGGATGCCTCCGCCGCCACCCAGCAGCACTGAGCCACAGCGCCCCGGCATGCGCTTGTTCTATTGCGATCACTTCGTGCTGCCCCTGCCCGTGGGGCATCGCTTCCCCATGGCCAAGTACGCGGGCCTGCGCCGCCGGGTGGAGACGGAGAACGACGGCCGCTTCCGCCTGTTCGAGCCGGAGGCGGCCAGCGATGCGCAGATCCTGCTGGCGCATGAGGCCGACTATCTACGCCGCGTGGTGCAGGGCGAGCTGAGGCCGCGCGAACTGCGCGAGCTGGGCTTTCCCTGGTCGCCGGCGCTGGTGGAGCGTGCGCGCCGCTCCAGCGGCGCCACCATCGCCGCTGCCCGCGCCGCCCTAGAGGACGGGGTGGCGGCCAACCTGGCCGGCGGTACCCACCACGCCTTTGCCGACCGCGCCCAAGGCTTCTGCGTGTTCAACGATTCGGCCATCGCCGCCCGCACTGTCCAGGCCGAGGGCCGGGTGCGACGGGTGCTGATCGTCGACTGCGACGTGCACCAGGGCAACGGTACCGCCGCCATCCTGCGCGATGATCCCACCATCTTCACCTTCTCCATCCACGGCGCGCACAACTTCCCGCTACGCAAGGAAATCAGCGACCTGGACGTGGAATTGCCCGACGGCTGCGGCGACGAGGCGTATCTGGCAGCACTGGAGCGCGCTCTGGATGTGGCGCTGGAGCGCGCGCGGGCGGAACTCGCCATCTATCTGGCCGGGGCCGATCCCTACGCCGGCGACCGCCTGGGGCGGCTGGCGCTCAGCAAAGCCGGGCTGGCGGCGCGGGACGAGCTGGTGTTGCGCCGCTGCCGGGAGGTCGGGCTGGCGGTGGCCATGAGCATGGCGGGGGGCTATGCCGACGATATCGACGAGATCGTCGATATCCATTTCCGCAGCGTGTGGATTGCCAGCGAGTATTGCCAGTGAAGGGCGTGGCCGCCAATGGGTATCAGGCTTTGCCCCGACCCGCTCCCCGCGGGCGGGAAAGAGCGGGCGCCAGGATGCTACGGCGCCTCAGTGACTGACGCGGGCGGTGCCGTCGTAGGCGGTCAAGACCCTGACCCGCTCGCCGGGGACGAAGATCTCGTCGGCCGACTGGGTGACGGCGAGCACGCGTCCGTCGTCGAGGCGCACGGTGATCTCCAGACCCTTCTGCCGGGTCGTGCCCTCCTCCACTGCCGCGCCGGCCAGGCCGCCTAGCACGGCGCCGCCGATGGCGCCAGCGATCTGGCCAGTGCCCTTGCCCACGTGGCTGCCGGCGATGCCACCCAGGGCGGCACCTGATGCGGCGCCGATACCGCTCTTGGTGCCCTCGATCAGCACGTCGCGCACGCTCTCCACCACGCCGTACTGCACCTGCTGAGCCTGGCGGGTCTGCCCGCGGCTGTAGGCGGCGCCGGAGGTGCTGGAGGCGCAGCCGCCCAGCGCCACGCCGGCGGCGAGGAGAATGGCCAGGACCCCGGCCGAACGCTGCTTGTTCATGCTGTTCATATCAGGCGAACCTTCGCGGTAGCGGATGGATGGCAAGGCGCGGTCGGCCCGGACCGCATCCGTGCCGGCGCTCCCCTGGAATCAGAGCATTATAGACCACACCACCCACCGCTCTGGCAATCGGCTATCTGACCTTCGCCCACTGCTCCTCCAGCCGCTTCATCGATACCGGGAAGGCGGTCCTGAGCTCCTGGGCGAACAGCGATACGCGCAGCTCCTCCAGCCACCAGTGGTACAGATCCAGCTCCGGGTCGAGCCATTCCCGCTTCTGGTGCTCGGCCTTGCGCAGTCTGTACTGCCGCCACAAGCGCTCGATCTCGCCGCGCCGCTGGCGGTCGCGCTCCGGCTCGCGCATGAGTTTGTCCAGGCGCAGGGCTGCTGCTTTGAGATAGCGCGGCAGATGACCCAGCCAGGGGTCGGGGGTGGCAGCGACGAAACCGGGGTAGATGAGTTCGGCCAATTGCTCGCGCACGTCCTGGACCGCCTCCAGCGCGCTCAGCGCGACGGTGCCGGCCAGGCGCTTGTTCACCTGGTGGTACTGCTCGAGGATCGCGCCGACGATGGCGCAGACCTGATTGGCCATCTCCAGCAAGCGCGGCCCGCCGCGCTCCAGGCAGGCTTCGAAGGCGCGGCGGTCGCGGGGCAGCTCACCTTCTAGATAGGCGCGATCGAGGATGGCGTGCACCAGGTCGTCCACCAGTTGCTCCTGGCGACCGACGCGGATGAAATGCAGCGCCATGGTCTGCAGGCCGGGCAGGTTGCGGCGCAGGTACTTGACCTTGTCACGGTGGCGCAGCTCGATCAGCCGCCACAGCCCGCGCCGGTGCTCGACCCTGGCCCGCTCCGGGGTGTCGAACAACTTGAGCGCCAGAGTGGCGTCGGCTTCCAGGGTCAGCGCCGGATAGCCCTTGAGGGCGATGTTATTGCGGGTAAAAGCCACCTCCTCCGGCAGCGTGCCGAAGTCCCAGTCGTGCAGGTCGCGCCTCTCCCAAGGATGGGTCGCTGCCGCTGGCGCCGGAACGGGCTGGGTCGCAGTCTTCTGGCGGCCGGACTCGCGCCGCGCCGGGGCCCTGGCCAGCTCGGCAAAGGCGCTGCGCGCCTGCTGGCGCAGCTGCAACTGCAGCGCCTCCAGGTCGCGGCCTTCGGCCAGCACCTTGCCGTCGGCGTCCAGCACGCGGATGTTCAGCATGAGATGCAACGGCAGCGCCGCCGGATTCCAGGCATCGGCCGGGATATCCACCCCGCTCACCGCCTTGAGCTCGCGGCTCAGGGCGGTGAGCAGCCCCTCCTCGGCGGCGGGTTCGAGCCGCGGCAGCAGCCGCTCGACGTAGTCGGGTACCGGTACGAAGTGCTTGCGCAGCGCCTTGGGCAGAGACTTGAGCAGGGCTGTGATCTTCTCCGCCAGCAGCCCCGGCACCAGCCATTCCAGGCGCTCGGGGCGCAGCAGGTTGAGGGCGGCCAGCGGCACGGCCAGAGTCACACCGTCGTCGGTCCGGCCTGGCTCGAAGGTATAGCTGAGCGGCAATTCCAGTCCCGATACCTGCAGATGATCGGGGTAATCGGCGGCGCTCACCGTCTGGCGGCGTGCCAACCACTGCTGTTCATCGAAGAACAGCAGCCTGGGGTCGTCGCGCTCGATGCGTTTGCGCCACTGCTCGAAGGCGGCGCCGCTGTAGATGCCCTCGGGGATGCGCTCATCGTAGAAGCGGTACAGCTCCTCCGGGTCGAGCTGCAGGTCGCGGCGCCGGGTCTTGGACTCGAGCTCTTCGACCTCCACCAGCAGACCGCGGTTGTGGCGAAAGAACGGGGCGTTGCAGTGGAACTCACCCTCTACCAGGGCGTGGCGGATGAAGAGTTCGCGCGCCCGCTTGGGGTCGATGGGGCCGTAGTTGACCTTGCGCCCGCTGACGATGGGCAAACCGTAGAGGGTGACGGTCTCCAGCGCCGCTACCTGGGCCGGGCGCTTCTCCCAGTGCGGCTCGGCGTAGGAGCGCTTGACCAGATGTCCGGCCAGGGGCTCGATCCATTCCGGCTCGATGCGGGCGGCGTTGCGGGCGTAGACACGGCTGGTCTCCACCAGCTCGGCGGCCACCAGCCACTTGGGCTGCTTGCGGTACAGGCCGGAGCCGGGGAACAGGTGGAAACGGCGGCTGCGCGCGCCCAGGTAGCCATCCTCCTGCCTCAGCCCGATCTGCCCGAGCAGGCCGGTGAGCAGCGCCCGGTGCAGGGCGGCATAGTTGCGCGGCCAGCCCCGGGCGAGCTCCTCGTCGGTGGCATCCAGGGGCGGAGCCGGTTCCCGCTCGTTGAGCTTCATGCCCAGCTCGGCCACCAGGTTGGTGAGCTGTTGGCACAGCTCGTGCCACTCGCGCATGCGCACGTAGGACAGGAACGCGCTCTTGCACAGCTCGCGCAGCTTGTTTCGGGAGAGATGGCGGGCCTGTTCATGGAACCAGTCCCACAACCGCAGCCAGCCGAGGAAGTCGGAGCGCGGATCATTGAAGCGGCGATGCTTCTGGTCGGCCTGCTGCTGGTGCTCCAGCGGGCGCTCGCGCGGATCCTGGATGGCCAGGGCGGCGGTGATGATCAGCACCTCGCGCAGACAGCCGTCGGACTCCGCCGCCAGGATCATGCGCCCCAGGCGCGGATCGATGGGCAGTTTTGCCAGCTTGCAGCCGAGGCGAGTGATGCGGTTGCCGGCATCCACCGCTCCCAGCTCGTGCAGCAGCTTGTAGCCGTCGCTGACCAGGCGCCGGTCGGGGGCATCGATGAAAGGGAAGTCCTCCACCTCGCCCAGGTCCAGCGCTGCCATCTGCAGGATCACCGCGGCCAGGTTGGTGCGCAGGATCTCCGGATCGGTGAACGCCGGGCGGCTGCGGAAATCCTCCTCGGAATACAGGCGGATGCAGACGCCGGCCATGACCCGGCCGCAGCGCCCGGCGCGCTGGGCGGCAGAGGCCTGGGACACCGGCTCGATGGGCAGGCGCTGGATCTTGGCGCGATGGGAATAGCGGCTGATGCGCGCCATGCCCGGGTCGATGACATAGCGGATGCCGGGCACGGTGAGCGAGGTTTCGGCTACGTTGGTGGCCAGCACGATGCGCGGCCGGCCGTGGGGCTGGAACACCCGCATCTGCTCGGCCGCCGACAGTCGGGCGTAGAGCGGCAGGATCTCCACCCCGGGCGGATGGTGCTTGCGCAGAGATTCGGCAGTCTCGCGGATCTCGCGCTCGCCGCAGAGAAAGATCAGGATATCGCCCGGGCCCTCGCCCCAGACCTCGTCCACGGCCTCGAGGATGGCCTGCTGCAGATCACGGTCGCGGACGTCCTCGTCCTCGGCCGCGAGTGGGCGGTAGCGCACCTCCACGGGATAGGTGCGGCCGGAGACCTCGAGGATGGGTGCCCCATTGAAATGGCGGGCGAAGCGCTCCGGGTCGATGGTGGCGGAGGTGACGATGATCTTGAGGTCGGGTCGGCGCGGCAATAACTGCTTGAGATAGCCGAGCAGGAAGTCGATGTTGAGGCTGCGCTCGTGGGCCTCGTCGATGATCAGGACTTCATACTGGGTCAGCTCCCGATCGCCCTGGGTCTCGGCCAGCAGAATGCCGTCAGTCATCAGCTTGATGAGCGTATCCTCGCCCACCCGCTCGTTGAAGCGCACCTTGTAGCCTACCGCGCTGCCCACGGACACGCCCAGCTCCTCGGCAATGCGGGCGGCCACGGAACGGGCGGCGATGCGCCGCGGCTGGGTGTGGCCGATCAGCCCGGCAGCGCCCAGGCCCAGCTCCAGGCAGATCTTGGGCAACTGGGTGGTCTTGCCGGAGCCGGTCTCGCCACAGACCACCACCACCTGATGCTCACGGATAGCGGCGGCGATCTCGGCCCGCTTCTGGTTGATCGGCAGGCTGTCGTCGAAGCTCGGGCGCGGCAGAGCAGCGCGGCGCGCCCGGCCGCGGGCGGCAGCCGCTTCGATGGCGGCACCGAGTTCGCTTAGGCCGCGGTCGATGGGCTGGCCGCGCTCGGCGCGGCGGCGCAGGCCCTGGAGGCGGCGCGCCAGAGCGGTGCGCTCACGCAGCAGACAGTCCTGCAGGTGGCGTTCCAATTCGTCGAACATGGGGGGAACGAAAGTGGCTTGAGGCCAGTGGAAGCGTGCGATTATAGCCCGCCTATCATAAAGTGACGCCGCATCCTGGAAAAATTGCCAGGATGGACAAAAATAGTCGTTGCTGCCGACGTTGCTTTCGCGTACTGTCTGCGGTGGCTGCGCCCATCGGGACGTAGCCCATGGCGCCGATCCTCAGGGTCCCGTAGCATGATCCCGCTCCCATGCCGATTGTGATCCGGAATTCGTGTGGCTCGGCCATGCTGCATCTCGTCTTTTTTTGAGGTTTGTTATGCGCATTGGAACTGTGAAGTGGTTTGACGAGGCCAAGGGTTTCGGCTTCATCGCCCCGGAGGATGGCAGCAACGACGTGTTCGTGCACTACACCGCCATCGACGGTAAGGGTTTCCGCACCCTGTCCGAGGGGCAGAAGGTGGAGTTTGACTCCAAGGTCGGCCCCAAGGGGCCCCAGGCGACCACCGTCAAGCCGCTCTGATTCCAGCGAGGATTCCGATCCGAGCCCAACCCCGCCATCCAGCGGGGTTTTTTATTTGCAGTGGGCCGAAGTTTAGCGTATCGTCAGCGGCGGAATCGCTCATCGAAGAGCATTTCCCATGAAGCCGATCCCCAGAGTCCCGCCTCGTAATCCCGCTTCGGCGTCGGTCATGATTCGGAATTCGTGCCGCTCGGCCATGTTGTACCTTGTCTTTTTTTGAGGTTTGTTATGCGCATTGGAACTGTGAAGTGGTTTGACGAGGCCAAGGGTTTCGGCTTCATCGCCCCGGAGGATGGCAGCAACGACGTGTTCGTGCACTACACCGCCATCGCCAACAAGGGTTTCCGCACCCTGTCCGAGGGGCAGAAGGTGGAGTTTGACTCCAAGGTCGGCCCCAAGGGGCCCCAGGCGACCACCGTCAAGCCGCTCTGATTCCAGCGAGGATTCCGATCCGAGCCCAACCCCGCCATCCGGCGGGGTTTTTTATTGGCGGCGCCACGCCATGGCGGGCGGCTTCCGATATAATCCGCGCAGCTTGAAACCGACGGAAATTCCTAGTGATCGAGAATCTGCGCAACATCGCCATCATCGCCCACGTCGACCACGGCAAGACCACCCTGGTGGACAAGCTCCTGCAGCAGTCCGGCACGCTGGGCGAGCGTGCCGCTGCGGCCGAACGCATCATGGACTCCAACGCGCTGGAGAAGGAGCGCGGCATCACCATCCTGGCCAAGAACACCGCCATCCGCTGGGGCGACTACCGTATCAACATCGTCGACACTCCCGGCCATGCCGACTTTGGCGGCGAGGTGGAGCGGGTGTTGTCGATGGTAGACTCGGTATTGCTGCTGGTCGATGCCGTCGACGGCCCCATGCCGCAGACCCGCTTCGTCACTCAGAAGGCCTTCGCCATGGGCTTCAGGCCCATCGTGGTGATCAACAAGATCGACCGCCCGGGCGCCCGCCCCGGCTGGGTGCTGGACCAGACCTTCGACCTCTTCGACCGCCTCGGCGCCACCGACGAGCAGCTCGACTTTCCGGTGGTCTACTGCTCGGCCCTGCACGGCTACGCCAGCCTCGATCCCCAGGCCCGCGCGGGCGATATGACGCCGCTGTTCGAGGCCATCGTGCGGCATGTCAGCCCACCCAAGGTGGATCTGGAAGGGCCGTTCCAGATGCAGGTGTCTTCGCTCGACTACAACAGCTACGTAGGCGTGATCGGCATCGGCCGCATCCAGCGCGGCCGCATCAAGAGCAACACCGCCGTCACCGTCGTCGACCGCGACGGCAACCGGCGCCAGGGCCGCGTGCTGCAGATCCTCGGCTTCCACGGCCTGGAGCGCATCGAATTCCCCGAGGCTGCCGCCGGCGACATCATCGCCTTCACCGGCATGGAGAAGCTCAATATCTCCGACACCTTGTGCGATCCGCAGCAGGTCGAGGCGCTGCCGCCGCTGACCGTAGACGAGCCCACGGTGAGCATGACCTTCCAGGTCAACACCTCACCGTTCGCCGGCAAGGAGGGCAAGTACGTCACCTCGCGCCAGATCCGCGAGCGTCTGAGCCGCGAGTTGCTGCACAACGTGGCGCTGCGCGTCGAAGACACCGACGATCCGGACAAGTTCAAAGTCTCCGGCCGCGGCGAGCTGCATCTCGCCATCCTCATCGAGAACATGCGCCGCGAGGGCTACGAGCTCGGCGTGTCGCGGCCCGAGGTGATCGTCAAGGAGATCGACGGCGAGCGCTGCGAACCCTATGAATTGGTGGTGGTCGACCTCGAGGAGCAGCACCAGGGCAAGGTCATGGAGAAGCTGGGCGAACGCGGCGGCGAACTGCGCGACATGCAGCCCGACGGCAAGGGCCGGGTGCGGCTAGAGTACATGATCCCGGCGCGCGGCCTGATCGGCTTCCAGACCGAGTTCCTCACCACCACCAGCGGCACCGGCCTGATCTACCATGTCTTCGACCACTATGGCCCGGTCAAGCGCGGCGCCTTCGGCCAGCGCCTCAACGGGGCGCTGATCGCCAACGCCACCGGCAAGGCCCTGGCCTATGCCCTGTTCAACCTGCAGGAGCGCGGGCGGCTGTTCATCGGCCATGGTGACGAGGTCTACGAGGGCCAGGTGATCGGCATCCACTCGCGCGACAACGACCTGGTGGTCAATCCGCTCAAGGCCAAACAGCTCACCAATATCCGTGCCGCCGGCTCCGACGAGAACATCATCCTCACGCCGCCGATCCGCATGAGCCTGGAGCAGGCCCTGGAGTTCATCGACGACGATGAACTGGTCGAGGTCACCCCCAAGTCCATCCGCATCCGCAAGAAACTGCTGCTGGAACACGAGCGCCGCCGCGCTTCGCGCAAGGAGGAATCCGCATGAGCAAGAAACTGGCCGACATCCGCCGCGACTACGCCCGTGCCGAGCTGCTGGAGGCCACCGCCGATCCCAATCCCATCCACCAGTTCCAGCGCTGGTTCGCCGAGGCGTTGGAGGCCAAGGCGCACGATGCCAACGCCATGACCCTGGCGACCGTGGACGCCGCCGGCCAGCCTCATGCCCGCATCGTGCTGCTCAAGGGGGTAGACGAACGCGGCTTCTGCTTCTACACGAACTATCAGAGCGACAAGGGTCTGGAGCTGGCGGTCAACCCGCATGCCGCGCTGTGCTTCTTCTGGCCGGAACTGGAGCGCCAGGTGCGCATCGAGGGCACGGTGGAAAGGGTCGACGCCGAGGAATCCGACGCCTATTTCCACAGCCGCCCCTTCGGCAGCCGCATCGGCGCCTGGGCTTCTGATCAGAGCCGGCCCATCGTCGATCGGACCGAGCTGGAGGCGCGGGTACGGGAACTGGAGGCGCGCTACCGTGACGGCCACGTGCCACGCCCACTCCACTGGGGCGGCTACCGGGTGCTGCCCGAGCGCGTCGAGTTCTGGCAGGGGCGCCCCAGCCGGCTGCACGACCGGTTGCGCTACCGGCGCCAGGGCGATGACTGGATCATCGAGCGGTTGCAGCCCTAGGCGCTGGACAGCCGCAGGGGAGAACGGGATGGCCACTTCGGGCAAACGCGGCAGATCCCTCACCCCTCCGTCCCCGGAGGAAGCCGGGCATACTGCGTCCGCCGTCCCCCCGCTGCCGCGCGCTCGCCGCAGCGAGCGCATGCAGTCGATGGCCGAACGCCTGCAGGGCAGCAAGGGCCTGCTTGCCGGACTGATCGCCCAGAGCCGGCAACTGGCCCGCCTCAATCGCATTTTCCACGCCTACCTGCCGCCCCATCTGCAGCCCCATGCCCGTTTGGTGGGAGTCGACCCCAAGCAATGGACGGTGCAGGCCGACGGCCCGGCCTGGGCCACCCGGCTGCGCTATGTATTGCCCAGCCTGCGCGGCCAGCTCGCCCAGCAACTGGGCTGCGAAGTGCCGCCGCTCAAGGTGCGCGTGGTCCCGCCCGCAGAACCGCCCCCCCCGCCACGGCGCCAGTTGACCGTCTCCGCCGCAGCCGCCCAGGTCATCGAAGGCGCCGCCAAGAGCATTCAGGATCCCGCCCTCAGCGCCGCCCTAGCGCGGCTGGCGCGGCATGCCCGCGAGCAGCGCACCGAATAATCCCCGAGAATTGTCAAGTTTTGTTTCGGCACGCAGATTCGGTGCCGGTTTCGCCAAGAATCCTTGGTATCCGCCCGCGTGCAGAGGATGCACCCAGTGTGCCGACACCAAGCCGGTTTGACGCTCATCGCAACCATGATCGCTTGTCATGATCATCGGGTCCGCAACAGCGTATCGCGATGACCGAACTCTACCACCCCAGCGCCTACGATCCCACCCAGCCCATGGCGAGCTGGTGGCATGCCAGCGCCGGTCCCGCTCCGGATACCGATGCGCCCGCCGCCGGCGACTGCGAGGTCGCCATCATCGGCGCCGGTTACACTGGCCTGTCCTGCGCCCTGCATCTGGCCCGCGCTCACGGCATCGAAGCGCTGGTGCTGGATGCCGGACCCATCGGCTGGGGCGCTTCCGGGCGCAACGGTGGCTTTTGCTGCATGGGCGGGGCCAAGCTGGATTATGCGCAGATGATCCGCCGCTACGGGCTGGACGACACCCGACGCTTCTTCGCCATCCAACGCCAGGCGGTGGATCTGGTAGAGGCGCTGAGCCGTGAGTACGGCATCGACGTCGAACCCTGCCCGGGCGGGGAATACGAGCTAGCCCACTCGCCGCGCCAGTTCCAGGCTCTGGCCGAATACCGGGCCCTACTGGAGGCCACCTTCGGCCATGCTACCGAGTTGCTGCCGCGCGCCGCGCTGGCCGAACGCGGCCTGGCCGGTCCGGCGTTCCATGGCGGCCTGCACAACCCGGTGGGCTTTGGCCTGCATCCGCTGAAATACGCCCACGGCCTGGCGGCGGCGGCGCGCCGCCACGGGGTGCGCATCTTCACCGGCTGTCCGGTGCAGGGCTGGCACTACGAGCAGCGCTGGCATCATCTGCTCACGCCGGTCGGCATTCTCCGCGCCCGGCGGGTGGTAGTCGCCACTGCCGGTTACCTGCGCGACCGCCTGCATCCTGGCCTGGCCGGCCGGCTGCTGCCGGCGCTGTCCAATATTCTCGTCACCCGCTCGCTCAGCGCCGACGAACTGGCCGCCCAAGGCTGGACCACCCATCATCTGGCCTATGACACCCGCCAGTTGCTGCACTATTTTCGCCTGCTGCCGGATGGACGCTTCCTGTTCGGCGGTCGCGGCGGACTCAGCGCCGCCCCCGATAGCGCCGAGCACCACCGTGCCTGGCTCACCCGCCATTTCCAGCGCATGTTCCCAGCCTGGCGCGGGGTGGAGATCAGCCATTTCTGGAACGGTTTGCTGTGTCTGGCCTACGACCTGCACCCGCACCTGGGCGAACTGCCCGAGGCGTCCGGCGTTTACTTCGCCCTGGCCTATCACGGCAGCGGTGTGGCCATGGGCACCTGGAGCGGGCGCGCCGTGGCCGGGCTGGTGGCCGGGACCGCCGGCGCCGAGGCCGGGCTGCCGCGCTTCCTGCTCTGCCCGCCGCCGCGTTTCCCGCTGCCGGCGCTGCGCAAGCTCTATCTGGGCGTGGCCTATGCCGTCTTCACCCTCCGCGACCGCTGGGGCTGAAACCGTCTCATACCAGGTTTGAGCGATCGGTCCACGTAGGTGCGGGGCGGGGGTGTAAGAGGTCGCCTCACGAAACGGAAAAAATCGTGCGCCAAAATGAAATCGCCTCGCCTAGCAGCAGTGCAAGGCGGCGATCAGCGGGCAAGAAACATTGTCGTGACGCGCGCTGCACTCGCCCACCAGTTTTGACAAGGCCGCCTCCATCCGCTTGAGGTCTGCCAAGCGGGCACGCACGTCGGCGAGCCGCAGCGCGGCCAGCGCGGCGGCCTCGCTGCAATGGGTGCCATCCTCCAGCTTCAGCAGCTGCC
>DATLYF010000107.1:0-2511 GCA_035575095.1 Candidatus Competibacteraceae bacterium | reverse complement strand
GATCCGCCGCCTCTGGCGTGGCGGCGATGAATGAAGCGCCTGCGGATGTCCCGCTGGGCGATGGTGACGCGACTACGAGACGACGTTAAGCCGATGATCAGCAGTGCCGAGATACGCAAGATCTTCCTGGATTATTTCAGGAGCAAGGGGCATGAGGTGGTGGCCTCCAGTTCGTTGGTGCCGGCCAACGACCCGACCCTGTTGTTCACCAACTCGGGCATGGTGCAGTTCAAGGACGTGTTCCTGGGCCGCGAGATCCGCCCCTACAGCCGTGCCACCACCGCCCAGCGCTGCGTGCGCGCCGGCGGCAAGCACAACGATCTGGAGAACGTCGGCTATACCGCCCGGCATCACACCTTCTTCGAGATGCTGGGCAATTTCAGTTTCGGCGACTACTTCAAGCGCGAGGCCATCCACTACGCCTGGGAGCTGCTCACCGAGGGCTACAAACTGCCCAAAGACAGGCTGTGGGTGACGGTCTACCACACCGACGACGAAGCCTACGAGGTCTGGACCCGAGAGATCGGTATCCCGCTCGAGCGTATCGTGCGCATCGGCGACAACAAAGGTGCGCCCTACGCCTCCGACAACTTCTGGCAGATGGGCGACACCGGCCCATGCGGACCCTGCACCGAGATTTTCTACGACCATGGCCCGGAGGTGGCGGGCGGCCCGCCCGGCTCGCCCGATGCCGATGGCGACCGTTATATCGAAATCTGGAACCTGGTGTTCATGCAGTTCGAGCGCGCTGCCGACGGCACCCTGACGCCACTGCCCAAACCCTCGGTGGACACCGGCATGGGGTTGGAGCGCCTGGCGGCGGTGCTCCAGGGAGTGCACTCCAACTACGAGATCGATCTGTTCCGCAAGCTGATCCAGGCCGCCGCCGAAGTCACCGGCTGCCACGACTTGCACGCCAACTCGCTCAAGGTCATCGCCGATCACATCCGCTCTGTCGCCTTCCTCATCGTCGATGGCGTGCTGCCATCCAACGAAGGGCGCGGCTACGTACTGCGCCGCATCATGCGCCGCGCCATCCGTCACGGCTACAAGCTGGGTGCCCGCGGCAGCTTCTTCCATAAGCTGGTGGCGCCGCTGGTGGCGGAGATGGGCGATGCCTATCCCGAGCTCAAGAGTCTGGAGATGCAAGTGGCACGCATCATCGCCCAGGAGGAGGAGCGCTTCGCCGAGACCCTGGACAACGGCATGAAGCTGCTGGAGGCCGACATTGCCAAGCTGAGCGGCAAGGTCATCCCTGGCGACACCGTGTTCCGCCTCTACGACACTTATGGCTTCCCCGTCGACCTCACCGCCGACATTGCCCGCGAGCGCGGCCTCGGCATCGACATGGAGGGCTTCGAGCGCGCCATGGAAGCGCAGCGAGAGCGTGCCCGCGCCGCCAGCCAGTTCGGCGCCGACTATCTGACCAAGAGGCCGCAGGTGGAGGGTGTCACCGATTTCAGTGGCTACGAGCGGCTGGAGGAGGAGGTGACAGTGACCGGGTTGTACTGGGATGGGCAGCCGGTAGAGGTGCTGGCCGAGGGCACCGAGGGCATGGTGGTGCTGGAGCGCACGCCGTTCTACGCCGAGTCCGGTGGCCAGATCGGTGACCGCGGCTGGCTGCGTACTGCCAACGCCGAGTTCGTGGTCGCTGACACCCGTAAGCAGGGCGAGGGCGTGCACCTGCACGTTGGCCGTGTCGCCTACGGCAGCCTCAAGCTTGGCGACAAAGTGCGCGCCAAGGTAGACGCCGTGCGTCGCCGTGCCACCGCACTCAATCATTCCGCCACCCATCTGCTGCACGCTGCCCTGCGCCAGGTGCTGGGTCCCCATGTGCAGCAGAAGGGCTCGCTGGTGGAACCGGAACGGCTGCGCTTCGATTTTTCTCATTACGAGCCGGTCTCCGCCGAGCAGTTGGAGACCATCGAGCGTCTGGTGAATCAGCAAATCCGCGAGAACCACGAGGTGGTGACGCGCGTCATGCCCCTGGAGCAGGCCATGCAGTGCGGCGCCATGGCGCTGTTCGGTGAGAAATATGCTGACGAGGTGCGGGTGCTGACCATGGGGGCATTCTCCACCGAGCTGTGCGGCGGTACCCACGTGCGCCGCACCGGCGACATCGGTTTCTTCAAGATCGTCTCCGAGGGCGGCATTGCCGCCGGTGTGCGCCGCATCGAGGCGGTCACTGGCGAGGCGGCGCTGGACTACGTGAGTGGGCTGCAGCAACGGCTCGGCAGCGTGGCCGCCCTGGTCAAGGGCGATCGTGACAACGTCGAGGACAAGGTGCGTCAGCTGCTGGAGCGCACGCGCCGCCTGGAGAAGGAGCTAGAGGGTCTGAAGGCCAAGCTGGCCAGCGCCCAGAGCGATGAACTGCTGGCTCAAGCAGTGGAGGTGGCTGGAGTAAAGGTATTGGCGGCGCGCCTGGACGGCGCCGACGTCAACACGCTGCGCGATGCCGTTGACCGGCTCAAGCACAAGCTCGGCAGCGCGGCGGTGGTGCTGGCGGCGGGA